>JBIKMY010000378.1:0-2767 GCA_044358945.1 Rubrivivax sp. | reverse complement strand
ACGCGCTGGGCGATGAAGCTGGCGTCGGATTGCTGTCGGGAGGAGGCTGCGCTGGTCAACAGCGTACCTTGCAGCCGGCTGAGGGCCATCACGCCGCCGGCAATGATCACCAACGTGATCAGCACCTCGATGAGGCCTACGCCTGTGACGGCGCTTCGCGGGCTGACAGGCCTCACCAGTCCCTCCAGGTGCCTATTACCTTGGCAAAGAGGGGGGCGGTGGTGCTTACCCGGGCCAGAGAGTCATTGACGGTGTCGGCAGGGAGAACGACTTCGGTCGTCGTGAGGCCGTTCGTCGCAGCCGCCGCGATGGCTCCTTGGATGCTGGCGGCGCCGCAACCCGTGCACGTTGCGTTCCCCGTGACAAAGACGAAGCCACGAATGTCTGCGCCAGCTGTAATCGTCAGATTTCCCTCCACCACCAGCAGCACGGGGCTGGCGTCGGACCCAACGGCCCCGGTGAGGGTCAGGTTGCCTTCATACCAGACGAGTCCTGACGTGGCGCCGCTGAAGTTGAAGGGAGTGCTGGGCAAGATGGGGGTCGTCAAGGCCTTGATGGCGGCCTGCGGCGCGCCAAACAGGTTGTTGAAGTTCGCCGGACTCGTGATGGCGGCCGCGGGCGGGGTGCGCAGGATGGGGGTCAGTTCGACCACCTGTTGAACCGCTGCCCGCCCGCTGCAGGTGTTGACATCGGCCACGTTGGTGCAGTCGCTGCCGCCGTTGGAGATGATTTGAAGCCGTGCCAGGGGCGGTGCATCCGCGGCCAGTCCCGCCAGGGTGGCCGAGTAAGCCAGTGCCGCCCCAGGCGAGCCGGTCAGCGTGGCGTTGGCGATGGTGAAGCGGCCCGCTTGGGTCAGCGACGCGGTCAGATGCGTCGCTCGGTTGGGGGCGCCTGCGCCGGCATTCAACACCGACAGGGCCACCTCCAGCCCCGCCTCAGCTGCTGCATGCGCCTGCTTGGCGCGGGTCTGGTTGGCGGTGGCGCGTTGCTCCAGCCAGCCTGCGGCGTGGGAATGGAAGACCAGCACGCTGACCACCAGCAGCATGATCACGGCCACCGCCAGCGTGGCGGCGCCGGACTGGCGCTGGCGGGACCGCCCAGGCCGTCTGCGCCACGGCCCGATGGGCTGGTGGTTGCTGCCAGTCATGCGCATGTCGTCGTGCCGGTCCGGTACCAGTCGTTGCGCACGCGCACGCTTTGCGTAAGGGTGCGGGTCACGTTGGGGTTGCCGACCAGACGGCCCGTGAGAGTGATCTGGATCAGGCGGGTGCACACCGCCCAGGTCACGCCGGAGGCGGCCACGAAAGGTCCCTGCGGGGCAGCGGCGGCGCCTGCGCCGTCCAGGTACTGGAACGTCAGCACCATGATCTCCGACAGGGTCGGGTCCGTCACCGGCTGCCAGTTGCCGGCGGCACAGGTGGTGGCGCTGGTACCAGCCTGTACGGCACCTCCTTGCAGCCTGAAACCCAGGCGTTCGGTGACATCTCGCGTTCCATTCTCGGTGGCGGGCACGTCGTAGGAATACAGCGCGCAACCGGCAGTGGCCAGATTGATGCCTCCGTCCCCGGCGCCGGCCACTGCTTCCACGGCAAAGGGGTTGGGCGGGGCTGAAGTGGCCGTGCCCGCCCCCTGCGCCGCGCTGGAATACCCCGCCCGGCGCAGGTCTCGCGTCATCAGTTCCATCGCGGCGTTGAGGTCCTGGGTCAGCCGCGCATTCCGAAAATTCTGGCCTGAGGAGGTGAGTGAGCGGCCCAGGAAGTCGGTCAGTCCCGCCAGCAGGAACAGACCGATGGCCACCGAGATCATCAGTTCCACCAGGCCCAGGCCCTCCTGAGGACCAAGCGGGCGGCACTGCTGCCGAAGATCGGGGCGGCTGTGGTGGCGCCCGGCTAGGAACTGTTTTCCAACTGGCGCAGCGCGCAGTGATTCGACACTGTGCAGGTGCAGGCCGTGGCAGCCACGACGGATCCATATCATCAGGCGCTGCCCGAGGAATCAGTGCTCCACACGTCGGCATTGCGGCGCAAGGCCTCGCTTTTGGCGAGCTGCAGTTCTTGCGCCAGGGCCTCGGCGGCGCCGCTGAGACGTCCCTTGGCCACAAACGTATTGAACGACGGCATGGCCAGAGCGACCAGGATGGCCAGGATGGCCACGGTCACCATCAGCTCCATCAGCGTCAGCCCATTTGCCTTGCGCTTCATGGTCGTTCCTGGGCGCCGTTTCAGCGGGTCCAGCATTGCGCAGGGGTGCGGGTCAGCGCCGGGCCGGCCACCTGCAGCACCAGGTTCGGGCACTGGGCGTCATCAGCCTGCAAACCGACGGCCGTGGCCGTGGCGGTGTAGCCCGTGGCCGAAACCCCGGTGAGGCCCAGGGTGTAATAGCCGTCGGAGGAGGTGGCCGGCAAGGCCAGCCGATTGTTGCCCGGCGTGGCGGGGTTGCAGACCCTGGCGGCAGCCAGGCCTGCGGCATAGCTGGTGCACTCGGCGCGCAGCTGTTCCTGTGCGATCTGGATCTGTTGCAGGGCCAGCACCGCATCCGCGCGCCGGGACTTGCGCACCGACTCCTGATAACTCGGCAGCGCGATGGCGGCGATTATGGCAATGACCGCCACCACCACCATCATCTCGATCAGCGTGAAGCCGCGCCAGGTGGGGCGCATGCTGCGCCAAGGACGCAGCGCTTGCCGCGCTGCGGGGCGGTGCTGGGTGCTGACGTCGACCTTGATTCCGGTGTACATGGATCCAGCCGCGAATGTGGTGAGGCCGGT
>JBIKMY010000377.1:0-2779 GCA_044358945.1 Rubrivivax sp. | reverse complement strand
GCTGCCCCTGCTGCCCCTGCTCCTGCAGCGAAGACGGCCCTCAGCCCGGCAGCGGCCTGGCCGTTCCCGACCGGCAGCAAGCCCTGATCCCTCGGGGCATGGGCGGTGTGCAACCGCCCGTGATGTGTGCCAAGCATGACCCGGCCTCGGCCGGGTCATTTCATTGTGCGGGACGCTCAGCGCCGAATCGCAGCTCGCAAAACGCGGGCGCTTGATCAGGCTTGCGTCCAGGCGGGGTCCACCTGGTGGTTCTGGCCACCTCGGCAGGCAATCTTGGCAGCGCCCAGGCGGTTGCCCAGCGCCACGCAACGCCGCAATGGCCACCCTCGCTCCAGGCCGTACAGCAGCGCGCCTCTGAACGCGTCACCGCAACCGGTCGGGTCGATCACCTCCGTCGCCGCGATGCCGGGCAGATGTTCCTTGCGTCCTTGCACCCAGATGTCGCAGCCTTGCGCCCCCAGCGTGACCACCACGCCGTCCAGATGCGATGTCGATAGCGTCTCCAGCGAGTGGCCCGTGCGGTCGCACAGCATCTTCGCCTCGTAGTCGTTCACGGCCACCCACCGGGCCTGGGCAATGAATTCGCGCAGCTCGGCACCGTCGAACATGGGCAGGCCCTGACCTGGGTCGAACACGAACGGGATGCCTGCTTCGTGCAGCTGGCGGGCATGGCGCAGCATCGCGTCGCGTCCGTCGGGCGCGATGATGGCGACCTTCAGGTCAGGCCGCTCGGGGACCGCCGCTTCGCCGGCCTTTTGCATGGCGCCGGGGTGGAACGCGGTGATCTGGTTGTTGTCGGTGTCCGTGATGATGATGGCCTGGGCGGTGTAGTGGTCCTCGACCCAGGAGACCAGCGAGGTGTCCACCCCCCAGGAGCGCATGCGCTCCAGGTAGTCGCCGCCATCATTGCCGATCGCGGCCATGACGACTGGTTCGCCCCCCAACTTGCGAAGGTTGTAAGCGATGTTGCCCGCGCAGCCACCGAACTCCCGGCGCAGTTCGGGTACCAGGAAGGACACGTTCAGGATGTGCAGTTGTTCGGGCAGGATCTGCTGGCCGAAGCGACCCGGGAAGGTCGTGATGGTGTCAAAGGCGAGCGAGCCGCAGATCAAGGCGGGCATGGTGTCTCCGAAAGATGGGGGTAGGGGGCAGCGCGAAGCTGCGCGTCACGGGTAGAACAACTCGATCGTAAAGCCGCTCACGGCGGTACTCCCGGTGTTGAGGTTGGTCTGCAGGGTCAGATCCTTCTGTGCCGGGATGGAGCGTGTGCGCAGGCCGAAATCGGCCCATCTCAGCGCTCTTCGCGCGATGACTTCGCCGTCCTGTCCGGTCAGCACCAGGTCCAGGGCTGGTGCGGTGAGATCGACCGCGGAGCGGTTGCGAATCGTGAGGGCGAACTGGTAAATGGTGCCGCCCAGTTGCGTGAGCTGGCTGGACTCGATGGTCAGGGCCTCGATGCGGCGCGCCGGCTCGATCCGGCACTCGGCCATCACGCAGGCGACTTCCAGGGCCGGCCGCAGCATGGGCGCGGCCTGGGCGAGTTCGTCATGCCATGCCAGCGAGGCCTGGATCAGCAGCGTCGCCAGGCTGATCGATCCCGCCACCGCCCACGCCGCCGTGACCCAAGGTTTGGGCGGCACTGCGGGTCGGGAGGCCTGCGCCCATGCGCTGCCAGGGAACGCTTCTGCGGACCTGTCGCCGGACCAGGCGGGCCCTTCCGGGAACTTTGACCCTTCCGTGCCAGATGCCACACGCAACTGCTCGAGGGCGTCGCGGGCCTCGAAGGTCTCGTCGCAGCGCCCGCACCTCACCCAACCCTCGGCCAGCCGCAACTGGTCGGGGACCACCTTGAAGACGGTGTCGCAACTGGGGCAGCGGGCGGTCAGTGTCATGGGATCACGGGGCCGCAATCGGAAGGCATGAACCGGAATTCAGGCGGGGTGCCGGCGTCCTGTCATCAGGATCCATCCATCCTCGCTGTCGGTGACTTCCAGGTGGGTCCACGGTGCATAGGCGGCCATCAGCTCCGCCGCCTGACGCTCCAGAATGCCCGCCAGCACCAGCTCTGCGCCAGCCTGAAGGTGGCCGCACAGCAACGGGGCCAGCAGTTTCAGAGGGGAGGCCAGGATGTTGGCCAGCACCAGGGGGTAGGTTCCGGCGGCAAGATCGGGCAGGCCGCAGCGGATCGTCACGCCATTGGCCTTCGCGTTGTCCTGGCTGGACTGCACGGCCGCAGGGTCGATGTCCACCGCATCGACTTCGCCGGCGCCATGCAGCGAGGCGGCGATGGCCAAAATGCCCGAACCGCAGCCGTAGTCCAGCACCCGGGCCCACGGATGCGTGGTCTGGGCGTGGCGGGCGATCCAGCGCAGACACATCCGCGTGGTGGGGTGTGATCCCGTGCCGAATGCGAGGCCCGGGTCCAGCCGGATGAATCGCTGTGCATCAGCAGGCGGCTCGTGCCAGGTGGGCACGATCCAGAAGCTCGGCGTGATCTGCACGGGTGTGAACTGGGACTGCGTCAGCCGCACCCAATCCTCGTCGGCCACGGGCTGCATCGCCACCAGCTCCAGCCCCTGGGTCCAGGACTGGGCCATCAACAAGGTGACTGCCTGGGTCGCCTGTGCCTCGGTTTCAAACAACGCCCGGATGGTGGAGCGCTCCCAGCCCGCCTGGGGTGGGGGCAGGCCCGGCTCACCATACAAGGCCTGTTCTGCAGGGCTGTCGGCATCCGCATCCTCTACCGACACCGACACGCAATCCAGTTCGTCGCTCAAGG
>JBIKMY010000034.1:0-11040 GCA_044358945.1 Rubrivivax sp. | reverse complement strand
GCGTGCAGGCCGATGGCCCTTGCCAGCGCCAGCTTGCCGGCGCCGTCGTCCGGCCCGCCGCTGCCTTCGGCGGGGGTCTGCTGTTCGATGCCCAGTTGCTTCTCGAAGGCTTCTACGGCGCGCTCCAGCCAGGGCGCAGCCGCCGGAGGGGCTTGCAGGGCTTCGTCGACGAACCAGTCCTGCAGCGGCGCCACCTCGCGCGGGTGCGTGCAGGCCACGTACGGGGCCAGCCACAGGTCCAGCTCGTCCAGGGCCGCGCGCTGTTCCGTGGCCGCAGCCGTCTGCGCCAGGTGCACGAACTGCCGCCAGCGGCGGTCCGACACCTGCATCTGGCGCTGTGCCAGGGTGTTGCGCAAGGCCTGGCAGGCCTGCACGAAGGCCGTGCCCAGCGTCACCCGCACGGCGGCCTGGGCGACGGATTGCCGCTCCTGGTCGGTCAGTCTGGCAGGCGGCATCGTTTCCTGTGCGGCCTGGTCTTGCCGGCCGCGTGGCCTGGCATCGTCGTCGCTGCCGCGCGGCCCACCGAGGGGCGTGCCACTCTGGAATGCGCCCAGGGCCAGCAGTGACACGAACGCCTCATCACCCACAGGGGCCACCGGCAGGCGTACCAGGAAGCGGTCGTGAAAAGCCTGCAGGGCCTCGTCCCCGGGCCCCTCGTTGCTGGCCGCGACCACCGAGATCAGGGGGGTCTTCAGGCGCCGGGTGCCGTTGTCGAACTCGCGCTCGTTCAGCAGCGTCAACAGGGCGTTGAGGATGGCCGAGTTGGCCTTGAAGACCTCGTCCAGGAAGGCGATGCCGGCCGTGGGCAGGAAGCCTTCGGTCAGGCGCTCGTAGCGGTCGTCTTCCAGTGCCTTGAGCGACAGGGGTCCGAACAGCTCCTCGGGCGTGGAAAAGCGGGTCAGCAGGCGCTCGAAGTAGCGTGCGTTGTCGAAGGCCTGGTGCAGCCGCCGCGCCAGGGCGCTCTTGGCGGTGCCAGGCGGGCCGATCAGCAGCACATGCTCGCCGGCCAGCGCCGACAGCAGCACCAGGCGCACGGCGGCCTCGCGCTCCAGCAGGCCCTCGCCCAGATGCCGCAGCAGGGCCTGCAGGCGTGCGGGGCTGGGCGTCGCGCCGGCGGACATGTCGGGCTCAGAACAGGTGCTGCGCCAGGAATGTCAGGGCGCGGCCATGTGCCAGCGCGGCGCTGGGGGCGTGATAAGCCTCGCGTGCCCAGCAGTTGAAGCCGTGGTGTGCGCCGCCGTACACGTGGACTTCGGCCGCCTGGGCACGGAACGCCTGCTGCACGGCCTCCACGGCGCTGAGGGGGATGTTGGCGTCGTGCTCGGCGTAGTGGAACTGCATCGGGCAGCGAATGCTCGCAGCCCGCTCCAACTGGGCGTGGATGCCGCCGCCGTAGTAGGGCACGGCCGCGTCCACGCCAGCCGTGGCGGCGGCCAGGTAGGCCAGTCGCCCTCCCATGCAGTAACCGATGGCACCCACCTTGCCACCCGCCACCTCGGGCCGGGCACGCAAGGCCTGCACGGCCGCACCAATGTCGGAGATGGCGTCCTCAGGTTTGTAGGCTTTCATCAGGGCGAACGCCCGCTGCCAGTCGTCGCCCGCATAGCCCAGTTCCACCCGCGGCGCGTCGCGCCAGAAGCAGTCCGGCGCCAGCACCACGAAGCCGTCCTGCGCGTACTGATCGGCCACGGCACGGATGTGCTCGTTGACGCCAAAGATCTCCTGGAACAGCACCAACCCTGGGCCGTGCCCAGCGGGCGGCAGGGCGAGGTAGCCGGCAAAGCCGGGGGCGATGTCGATCCAGGCGGTGGGGCGGGGTGAGGTCATCGGGCGCTCCTGAGGGTCAATAGGTTCTGCCGCCGCGGTACTGCGCGTGCTGACGGCGCTGCAGCGTACCCGACTGCGCCATGGCCGCGAAGGAGGACGCCGCGTGCGCATGCGAAATCGCCAGCCCCAGGGCATCGGCGGCGTCCTTGCCGGGCAGGCCGGGCAACTGCAGCAGGCGCTTGACCATCTCCTGCACCTGCGCCTTGGTGGCCAGGCCGTGGCCGACGATGGCCTTCTTCATCTGCAGCGCGGTGTACTCCGCCACCGGCAGCCCGCCTGCCACCAGCGCCGCCAGCGCCGCCCCGCGTGCCTGCCCCAGCAGCAGCGTGCTCTGCGGGTTGACGTTGACGAACACGATCTCGGCCGAGGCGCATTGCGGCTCGTAGCGCTGCACCACCTCGCACACGCCCTCGAAGATGATCTTCAGCCGTCCGGGCAGGTCGCCCCTCGGGGCCTCCAGGGTGCTGATGGTGCCGCTGGCCACATACGTCAGCCGCGAGCCTTGCGCGTCAACGATACCGAAGCCGGTCTTCTGCAGGCCAGGGTCGATGCCGAGGATGCGGGTCGCGTTCATGGCCGGCTGCGGTGCGGTGCGGTGGCGGTGGCACAGCGCGTTGTGCCGGATCAATGCCGGAAGTGCCGCACCCCGGTGAACACCATGGCCACGCCACGCTCGTCGGCCGCGGCAATCACTTCCGCGTCGCGCATGGAGCCACCCGGCTGGATGACGCAGACGGCGCCCTGGTCCACCACCACGTCCAGGCCGTCGCGGAAGGGGAAAAAGGCGTCGCTGGCCACGGCCGAGCCCTGCAGCGACAGCCCGGCGTGGCCGGCCTTGATGGCGGCGATGCGGGCGGAATCGATGCGGCTCATCTGGCCCGCACCCACGCCCAGCGTCATGCCGCCGCCGCAGAACACGATGGCGTTGCTCTTGACGTATTTCGCCACCGTCCAGGCGAAGAGCAGGTCGTCCAGTTGTGCATCGGTAGGCTTGAGCTTGGTCGGAAAGCTCAATTCACTGCGCGACAGCACACGGTTGTCGGCCGTCTGCATCAGCAGGCCCGAGCCCACGCGCTTGGCGTCCATCATGTTGCGGCCATTGGCCCAATCGGTGGCGCCGCCGGGCGGCAGGGCGATCTGCAGCAGCCGCACGTTGGCCTTGGCCTTGAAAACCTCCAAGGCCTCGTCGGTGAAGGCCGGTGCCATCAGTACCTCGACAAACTGCTTGGACACCGCCGCCGCTGCGGCGCCGTCTACCGGCCGGTTGAAGGCGATGATGCCGCCGAAGGCCGAGGTGGGGTCGGTCTGGAAAGCCTTGCTGTAGGCCTCCAGCGGGCTGGCGCCCACCGCCACGCCGCAGGGGTTGGCGTGCTTGACGATGACGCAGGCACTGGTCTCGAAGCTCTTGACGCACTCCCAGGCCGCGTCGGCGTCGGCGATGTTGTTGTAGCTCAGCTCCTTGCCCTGCAACTGCCGGGCCACGGCCAGCGAGCCCGGCGCGGGGTACAGGTCGCGGTAGAAAGCGGCCTGTTGGTGCGGGTTCTCGCCGTAGCGCAGGTCCTGCACCTTGACGAAGCGGCCGTTGCTCTGCGCCGGGAACAGGCTGCGCGTGCCATCGGGTTGCAGCGAGGAGAGGTAGTCGCTGATGGCCGCGTCGTAGTTGCTGATGCGGTTGAACGCCGCCACCGCCAGGGCGAAGCGCGTGGCTTGGGTGGTGTGGCCGTGGGTGCGCAGCTCTTCCAAGACGCTTGCGTACTGCGTCGCGTCGGTCAGCACCGTCACATCCTTCCAGTTCTTGGCCGCGCTGCGCACCATGGCCGGGCCGCCGATGTCGATGTTCTCGATGGCGTCTTCCAGGGTGCAGCCGGCCTTGGCGACGGTCTGCTCGAAGGGGTAGAGGTTCACGCACAGGAGGTCGATGGTGCCGATGCGGTACTGCTCAAGGGCCTGCATGTGGGCCGGCAGGTCGCGCCGCGCCAGCAGGCCGCCGTGCACCATGGGGTGGAGCGTCTTCACGCGGCCGTCCAGCATTTCGGGAAAGCCGGTCAGCTCCGCCACCTCGGTCACGGGCAGGCCGGCGTCGGCCAGCAACTTGGCGGTGCCGCCGGTGGAGACGAGCCGTACACCCAGGGCGTGCAGTTCCCGGGCGAATTCGACGATGCCGGTCTTGTCGGAAACGGAGATCAGTGCGGTGCTCATCAGGCGAGTCCATGCTCCAGCAGCTTGCGCCGCAGTGTGTTGCGGTTGATGCCCAGCCACTCGGCTGCGCGGCTCTGGTTGCCTTCGGCGCGCGCCATCACCACCTCCAGCATCGGTTTTTCCACGGCAGCGACGATCATCTCGTGCACGGCCTGGGGCGGCTCATCCCCCAAATCCTGGAAGTACTGTTGCAGCGTCTTGCGGATGCAGCTGTCGATGTCTTGGCGGCTCATGGTGCGTCAGGCATGAAGGGGGCTAGCAGATCTCAGGCCAGTTGTCGCAGGCGCGCTTCGTTGGCTGCGGGCGGCAGGCCCGTTGGCAGGGTCGGCGGCAGGCCCCGCTGCAGCGGCTGGCCATCCGTCAGGGCCGGCGGTGTCACCTCGAATCCGGCAGGCCAGCGCGGATGCGACAGGGCCAGCCGGCCCAGGAAGTCTTCCAATGCGTGCACCTGGGCAGCGCTGGTCTCCAGCGCATTCATGGCCTGGCGGAAGTCTTCACCCCCCGGCAGGTCGCGCACGGCCCAGCCGATGTGCTTGCGCGCGGTGCGCACGCCGGCTCCCTCGCCGTACAGGCCGTAGTGGTCTTGCAGGTGCTCCAGCAGCCACGCCAGCACGTCCTGTGTGGCTGGGGCTTCAAGCCGCGTGTCCGTGCTCAGGAAGTGGGCGATCTCACGGAAGATCCAGGGCTTGCCTTGCGCGGCCCGCCCGATCATCAACGCGTCGGCCTTGGTGTGGCGCAGCACCGCCCGGGCCTTCGCAGGTGAATCGATATCGCCGTTGGCCACCACGGGGATGCGCAGCGCGTCCTTCACCGCCGCGATGGTGTCGTATTCGGCCAGCCCGGTGTAGCCTTGCTCGCGCGTGCGGCCGTGCACGGAGACCATCGCCACGCCGGCTTGCTCGGCCGCCCGGGCCAGCGCCACGGCGTTGCGCTCGCCTTCGCAGCGGCCCGTGCGCATCTTCAGCGTCACCGGCACGTGCAGGGGTGCGCAGGCGGCTACCACGGCCTCAATGATGCGCAGAGCCAGGGGCTCGTTGCTCATCAGCGCCGAGCCGGCCCAGACGTTGCACACCTTCTTGGCCGGGCAGCCCATGTTGAGATCGATCACCTGCGCACCGCGGTCGATGTTGTAGCGTGCCGCTTCGGCCATCTCCTGCGGGTCCACCCCCGCGATCTGCACGGCGATGGGCGCTGTCTCGCCCTCGTGGTTGGCCCGGCGCGAGGTCTTGAGGCTGGACCACAGTTCGCGCTTGGAGGTGACCATTTCGCTGACCGCATACCCGGCGCCCAGGCGCTTGCACAACATGCGAAATGGCCGGTCCGTCACGCCCGCCATAGGGGCGACGAACAGCCGGTTGGGCAGTTCCACCGCGCCCAGGCGCAGGGGTGTCAGCAGGTCTTGCAGCATGCGCAGGGCAGGGATCGGGCGGGCGGAGCGGGCGCGGCGGGCGCAGCGAGTAGGGGAGCCGGCAGGCAAGGCCCGCAGGGTGGCAGCACTGGCGCGTCGGCCGCACTGCTCGAAAATGTGGCAGCAGTATAGCCAGCACCCGCTGGCCAGGCGCCTGCGCGCAGGTTGTTTGTGTGCAGGCCGTGAGTGCACTTCTATCATCGGGGCCTGATGGAAGCCTGGATGCACGCCCTGTTCGCCGCACTGGCCTTGCCCAAGTTCGGCCTGACCACGGTCTTCATCGTGGCGTTTGTCTCGGCCACCCTCTTGCCCATGGGCAGCGAACCAGCGGTCTTCGGCTTGGTCAAGCTCAACCCGGAGCTCTTCTGGCCCGCGGTGCTGGTGGCCACCCTGGGCAACACGGGCGGTGGGGCCCTGAGCTGGTGGATGGGCTGGGGGGCGGAGCGGGCCTACCAGGCGGTGGCGAAGAGGGGGCCTTCCGAGGCCCGGGCCCTGGCCTGGCTGCAGCGCTTCGGTCCCAAGGCCTGCCTGCTGAGCTGGCTGCCCCTGGTGGGCGACCCGCTGTGTGCCGTGGCCGGTTGGCTGCGCATGCCCTTCTGGCCTTGCGTGCTGTACATGGCATTGGGCAAGTTCGCCCGCTACGTCACGATGACTGCGGCGCTGCTGTGGGTCTTTCCAGGGCAGATCCAGCCCTGAGGCCGCCCGCAACACAATGTGGGGATCGCACTTTCCGCGCCCGATTCCGACCTCACATGACTCAGGTCTGCACCCCCGCCTACGACGATCTCTTCGCCCTCAACCGCCGCCTCCACCACCTCGGTCATCTAGGTTCCATCGCCGGCTGGGACCAAGCGGCCAACATGCCGCCCAAGGGCAACGATGCGCGCGCCGCGGCCCTGGCCGAACTGCATGGCCTGATGCACCGCATGCGCACCGACGCTGCGCTGCGCGACAAGATCTTGGCCGCCACTCAGGAGCCGCTTGACGACCTGCAGCGTGCCAACCTGCGTGAGATCGAGCGCGCGTGGCGCCTGTCCAACGCCCTGCCTGCCTCGCTGGTCGAGCGGCGCCAGATCGCCACCTCGCGTTGCGAGCACGCCTGGCGGCAGCAGCGGCCGGCTAACGATTGGTCCGGCTTCCTTGGCAACTTCCGCGAGGTGCTGGCCGTGGCCCGCGAGGAGGCCCGGCTGCTGTCCGATCTGACCGGCCTGTCCAGGTACGACGCGATGATGGATCGCTTCGAGCCCGGCATGACCAGCGCCACGGTGGGCCGGGTTTTCGGCGAAGTGCGGCGCTGGCTGCCCGCGCTGATCCAGCGCGTGATCGACAAGCAGGCCTCCGACAACGCCCGCGAGCCCCTTATCGAGCCCGTGGGGCCCTTTCCCGTGCCGGCGCAGCGCGCGTTGTGTGAGCAGGCCATGAAGCTGCTGGGCTTCGACTTCGAGGCCGGGCGGCTCGACGTCAGCACCCACCCCTTCTGCGGCGGCGTGCCCGAGGACGTGCGCATGACCACGCGTTTTCGCGAGGATGAGTTTCTGGTCAGCCTGATGGGCACCATCCACGAGACCGGCCACGGGCGCTACGAGCAGAACCTGCCGCGCGATCTGCTCGGCCAGCCCGTGGCCGAAGCGCGCTCGATGGCCCTGCACGAGAGCCAGTCACTGAGCTTCGAGATGCAGCTGGGCAGCCACCCGGGCTTTGCTGCCTTGCTCGCCCCGCTGGTGCGCCAGGCCTTCGGCGACCAGCGCGCCTTCGAGCCCCGCAACCTGCACCGTTTGATCACCCGTGTCAGGCGCGGTTTGATCCGCGTGGACGCCGACGAGGTGACCTACCCTGCCCACATCATCCTGCGCTACGAGATCGAGCGCCCGCTCATTGAGGGGCAGATCGAGCCCGAGGACGTGCCCGGCCTGTGGGACACGAAGATGCAGGAACTGCTGGGCCTGGACACCCGGGGTAACTACAAGGACGGGCCGTTGCAGGATGTGCACTGGCCCGCGGGCCTGTTCGGCTACTTCCCCTGCTACTCGCTGGGCGCCATGTTCGCCGCCCAGTGGTTTGCCACCATGCGCAGGCAGATGCCCGATCTGGATGCCCGCATCGGCGCGGGCGATCTGCAGCCTGTCTTCGGCTGGCTTCAAGAGCACATCTGGAGCCCCGCCAGCCGCTGGCCCACCGACGAGTTGGCCATCCGCGCCAGCGGTGAGCCCCTGAACCCGGCGCATTTCAGGGCGCACCTGGAACGACGCTACCTTGGCCCCTGAGGCAGGGTGTTCGCGCACCGCAGCCGCATTCCTACAATCATTGCACTCTTGTCTGCATGCATTCCCTGCGATGACCACCCCTGCCGATCCCGCCCCCGACCACAGCCTCGACCACATCACGCCGCGTGACCAGGCCGAGATCCTGGCGCAGGCGCTGCCCTACATCCGCAAGTTCCACGGCAAGACCCTGGTCATCAAGTACGGCGGCAACGCCATGACGGACCCGGCGCTTCAGCAGGACTTCGCCGAGGACATCGTGCTGCTCAAGCTGGTGGGCATGAACCCCATCGTGGTGCACGGTGGCGGCCCGCAGATCGATGAGGCGCTGGCCCGCGTGGGCAAGAAGGGCACCTTCATCCAGGGCATGCGCGTCACCGACGACGAGACCATGGAGGTGGTGGAGTGGGTGCTGGCCGGTGAGGTGCAGCAGGACATCGTGGGCCTGATCAACGCCGCCGGCGGCAAGGCCGTGGGCCTGACCGGGCGCGATGGCGGGCTGATCCGGGCGCGCAAGATGAAGATGGTGGACCGTGACGACCCGAGCAAGGTGCACGACATCGGCCAGGTGGGCGAGATCGAGGCCATCGACCCGAGCGTGGTGCGGGCCCTGCAGGACGACCAGTTCATTCCCGTCATCAGCCCCATCGGCTTTGGTGAGCACAACGAAAGCTACAACATCAACGCCGACCTGGTGGCCGGCAAGCTGGCCGAAGTGCTCAAGGCCGAAAAGCTCATGCTGCTGACCAACATCCGCGGCGTGCTGGACAAGGAAGGCAAGCTCCTGACCGAGCTGACGCCGCGGCGCATCGACGAACTGGTGGCCGATGGCACCATCAGCGGCGGCATGCTGCCCAAGATCGCCGGCGCCCTGGACGCCGCCCGCAGCGGTGTGAACGCGGTGCACATCGTGGACGGACGCGTACCGCATGCCATGTTGCTGGAGATCCTGACCGACCAGGCCTACGGCACCATGATCCGTTCGCATTGAGGCGGGCCACGCACGTGAGCCCCTCATCGCGCCCAGCGGCGCAGCCGCGGGTCTGGCTGTTCGACCTGGACGACACGCTGCACGACGCCTCCACGGCGTCGATGCCGCACCTGCATGTGTCCTTTGGCGATTACATCCAGACCCATCTGGGCCTGACCCAGGAAGAGGCAGATGCATTGCGCCGCCGCTACTGGCTGCGCTACGGCGCCACGCTGCTGGGCCTGACGCGCCACCACGGCGTGCGCGCCGCGCACTTTCTGCACCACACCCATCTGCTGCCCGGGCTGGAGGCGCGGGTGCGCGGACACGGCGCCGACCTCTCGGCCCTGGCCCGTCTGCCCGGGCGCAAGGTCATCCTCACCAACGCGCCGGCGGCCTATGCCTGGCGGGTGTTGCGCGCCCTGGGGATCCAACGCTGGTTCGATGGTGTGCTGAGCATCGAGGATATGTGCATGTTCGGCACCCTTCGCCCCAAGCCCGATGCCCGCATGTTGCGCCATGTGGCGGCGCGCCTGGGTGTGCCGCCATCGTGCTGCGTGCTGGTGGAAGACACGCTGGTCCACCAGAAGGCGGCCCGGCGCGTGGGCATGCAGACGGTGTGGATGCAGCGCTGGTCCCGGGCCGCGCACGCCCGGCGTTTGCCGGCGGCTGCCTTCAGACCGGGGCGGCCGGCCTATGTGGACCGGCGGGTCGTGCACCTGCGAGAACTGCTGCGCAGCGGCTGAGCGCCTGGGCCGCCGCCCGAGGCCTGCGCGCGGCGCCGCGCGGTCTGGAACCCCGTGGCGGCCGCGCCGCAGCACGAAGCACCGGTCATCTGACTCAGTGTTTACGCTGCCCGAATCCCACGCCAAGCCGTCAATGCCCTGTGCAAGAATCTTCTGGCAGGTTCTGCCGAATCCCCCCACCCATGTCCGACATGTCCGACCCTGAAGCCGGCGCCGAGGCCGATGCCCCGGGCGCCGCGGCGCCCGCGCGCAAGCGGCCCAAGCCCGGCGAGCGGCGCATCCAGATCCTTCAGACCCTGGCTGGCATGCTGGAGCAACCGGGTGCTGAGCGCATCACCACCGCTGCGCTGGCGGCCCGGCTGCAGGTGAGCGAGGCAGCGCTGTACCGGCACTTCGCCAGCAAGGCCCAGATGTTCGAGGGCCTGATCGAATTCATCGAGACCTCGGTGTTCTCCCTGGTCAACCAGATCGTCGAGCGCGAGCCCTCTGGCGCGATGCAGGCCCGCAAGATCGCCGCCGCGGTGCTGCAGTTCGGCGAGAAGAACCCCGGCATGACCCGTGTGATGGTGGGCGACGCCCTGGTGCTGGAGCACGAGCGCCTGACCGCGCGTATGAACCAGTTCTTCGACCGCGTGGAGTCGCAGTTGCGCCAGAGCCTGCGGCTGGCCGCGGAGGCCGCGGGCTCGCCCACACCGACGGTGGACGCCGCCGCGCTGGCTTCGGCGGTGGTGTCGCTGGTGGCGGGGCGCTTGCAGCGCTTCGCCCGGTCGGGCTTCAGGCGCTCACCGCTGGAGCACCTGGATCTCGCCCTGGTCCGCCTGGCCGGCTGACCGCTTGCCCTTCTACAGGCAGCGCTGGCCGCTGTCTGCATACACTTTCCCGATGACTGCCGTTGAATCCCTGATCGCCCGTGCCGAGGCCTTGCTCGTCCGCCTGGAGGCGGTGCTGCCCCATCCCGCCACTGCTCCCGACTGGGGCGCCTCGGTGGCCTTCCGCTACCGCCGCCGCGGTGCCAGCGCTGTGCTGGAACCGGTGCGCCACGTGGCCACCATCCGCCTGGCGGACCTAAAGGAAGTCGAGCCGCAAAAGGAGCGCCTGCTGCGCAACACCGCACAGTTCGTGACGGGCCGCGGCGCCAACAACGCCTTGCTCACGGGCGCGCGCGGCACGGGCAAGAGTTCGCTCATCAAGGCCTGCCTGAACGAATTCAGTGCCCAGGGCCTGCGCCTGATCGAGGTGGACAAGGCCGACCTCGTGGACCTGCCGGATCTGGTCGACCTGGTGTCCGGCCGGCCGGAGCGCTTCATCGTCTACTGTGACGATCTGAGCTTTGACGACGGCGAGCCCGGCTACAAGGCGCTGAAGTCCATCCTTGACGGCTCGGTCTCGCAGTCCAGCGACAACGTGCTGATCTACGCCACCAGCAACCGCCGCCACCTGCTGCCCGAGTACATGAAGGAGAACCTCTCCTACCAGCACACCGAGGATGGCGAGGTGCATCCCGGCGAAGGCGTGGAAGAGAAGATTTCCCTGTCTGAGCGCTTCGGACTGTGGATCAGTTTCTACCCCTTCACCCAGGCCGAATACCTGGCCATCGTGGGGCAGTGGCTGCGAGCGTTCGGGCAGAGC
>JBIKMY010000033.1:0-11046 GCA_044358945.1 Rubrivivax sp. | reverse complement strand
TCTGTTGATCCATCCGGATCAGAGCGAGCAGGTTCCAGCGATGCTGGAGCGTTACAAGACCCTCATCACCAATGCCGGCGGCAAGGTGCATCGGGTCGAGGACTGGGGCCGGCGTCAGCTGGCGTACCTGATCCAGAAGCTCGCCAAGGCTCACTACCTCTGCCTCAACATCGAGTGCGGCCACGAGACCCTGACGGAGTTGGAAACGGGTTTCCGGTTCAACGACGCGGTGTTGCGCCACCTGACCGTGGCCAAATCCAAGGCTGAGACCACCCCATCGGTGATGATGAAGGTGGTGGAGCGCGAGGAGTCCCGCAAGGCTGTCCAGGAGGCTCAGGCCTGAGGGCCTAAACGGTCGCACGGGCGTCCACCTGGTTCGCGATGGCATCTTGAACCGTCTGGTTCTTCAGGCATCGCTGGCTGAGCGCGGAGCCCTTCGCTACACCCCTGCCGGATTGCCGGCGCTCGATCTGCAACTGCAGCACGAGTCCGAGGTGTCGCATGAAGGGCAGGTGCGCAAGGTGGCTCTCGAGTTGCGTGCCCTGGTGATCGGGTCGCTGGTGTCAAAGGTGGCCTTGTTGCCGCTGGGTTCGCCGCTATCTGCCACAGGGTTCCTGGCTCCCGCCCGAAACGGCCGAGGCATTCTGTTTCACATCACGGATCTGGCTGACTGATCAGATCCGCCCCTGTATCTCAACGTTCAAGTTTCAAGGAGTTCACCATGCCCCCACCCCGTGGCAAAGGCAAGTTTTCCAAGGACAAGCGCCCCAAGCGCAACCAGCAGTCGCTGCTGTTCCGTCGCAAGCGCTTCTGCCGCTTCACCGTGGCCGGTGTCGAGGAAATTGACTACAAGGATGTCGACACCCTGCGCGATTTCATCGGTGAGAACGGCAAGATCACGCCCGCCCGTTTGACCGGCACGCGTGCCATCTATCAGCGACAACTCACCACCGCCATCAAGCGTGCGCGCTACCTGGCGCTGGTGCCTTACTCTGACCTCCACAAGGTCTGAGGAGACTGACATGCAAGTGATTCTTCTGGACAAGGTGGCCAACCTGGGCAACCTGGGTGACGTTGTCAAGGTCAAGGACGGCTACGCCCGCAACTTCCTGATCCCCACGCGCCGTGCGCGTCGCGCCACGGATGCGGCACTCAAGGAGTTCGAGGCCCGCCGTGCCGAATTGGAGAAAGTGGCTGCCGAGAAGCTGGCCGCCGCCCAGGCCCTGGGCGCGCAGATCTCCGGCAAGGTGGTTCGCATCGCTCAAAAGGCTGGTGTGGACGGCCGACTTTTCGGCTCCGTGACCAACCACGACGTCGCCGAGGCCCTCACCAAGATGGGTATGACCGTGGCCAAGGCGCAAGTGCGCATGCCTGCCGGTCCGCTCAAGACCGTGGGTGAGTACACCGTCTCCGTGGCTGCACACACCGACGTCGTGGTCGACGTGTCGGTGCAGGTGGTGGCGCAGGCGGACTGAAAACGCCGTCAGCACAGGACGCTCCCCTGGGGGCCTCCTGGCCGAACGCCTCTGGGATGGCCGGCACTTGCCGGCCATTTGCATTTCGTGACCGGCCCTCCGCATGGCAACCTAGAATCGGCTCGACATTACAAGCTGGAGACACGCGCCCATGGCCACCCCACGACGCGCCGCAGCGTCCGCCGCAGCGGATGCAGCAACGGCCGGACCTCGCGTGCTGAAGAAGTACCCCAACCGGCGCCTGTACGACACCCGGTCCAGCAGCTACATCACGCTGTCCGACGTCAAGCGAATGGTCATGCAGGCTGAGCCCTTTGAGGTGAGAGACGCCAAGACCAGCGAAGACCTCACCCGCAGCATCCTCTTGCAGATCATCCTGGAGGAAGAGACCGGCGGCGTGCCGATCTTCTCCGAGCAGATGCTCGCTCAGTTGATCCGCTTTTACGGTCACGCCATGCAAGGGATGATGGGCGCTTATCTGGAGAAAAACCTCCAGACCTTCGTGGAGTTGCAGACCCGGCTGGCCCAGCCCGCCAAGGGCCTGTACGACCCTTCGGCCTATACGCCGGAGGCCTGGACGCAGTGGCTGCAAGGCCAGTCTCCTGCCATGATGCAGAACCTCATGGGCCAGTACCTGGAGCAGTCCGGTTCGCTGTTCGCGCAGATGCAGGAACAGTTGCAGCGCAGTTCGGCGGGCCTGTTCGCGGGCATGCCGGGTTTCGCAGGCAAGCCCTCGAACGAGCCTTGAGCACAGGGCTTTCACCGGACGGCCGTCGGTCGTCCTGGAGATGTTGCGCATGACCCATCCCACTTCGACTGCACCGGCACGCCCGGCGCCCAGCATCGGCTTCGTATCCCTGGGCTGCCCGAAGGCGCTCACGGATTCCGAACTCATCCTCACCCAGTTGCGCGCCGAAGGGTATGAGACGCGCAAGACCTTTGCCGGTGCCGATCTGGTCATCGTCAACACCTGCGGCTTCATCGATGACGCGGTCAAGGAGAGCCTGGACACCATTGGCGAGGCCCTGGCCGAGAACGGCCGCGTGATCGTGACTGGCTGCCTGGGCGCCAGGGCAGGGCAGGGCGGGGGCAACCTGATCCAGGAGGTTCACCCCAAGGTGCTGGCGGTGACGGGCCCACATGCCACCCAGGAGGTGATGGACGCCGTCCATCTTCACGTGCCCAAGCCGCACGACCCGTTTGTCGATCTGGTGCCGGAAGCCCGGGGTGTGGCCGGCATCAAGCTCACCCCGCGCCACTACGCCTATCTCAAGATCAGCGAAGGCTGCAACCATCGCTGCACCTTCTGCATCATCCCGAGCATGCGCGGGGATTTGGTGTCCCGTCCTATCGGCGACGTGCTCAGCGAGGCCCGCGCCTTGTTCGAGTCTGGCGTGAAGGAACTGCTGGTCATCAGCCAGGACACCAGTGCCTATGGTGTGGATGTGAAGTACCGCACCGGTTTCTGGGACGGCAAGCCTGTGAAGACACGGCTGGTGGACCTGTGCGAAAAACTCGCCGAACTGGCTGAGCCGTTTGGCGCCTGGGTGCGTCTTCACTACGTCTATCCGTATCCGCACGTGGATGATGTGCTGCCGTTGATGGCCGAGGGCCGGATCCTGCCGTACCTGGATGTGCCCTTTCAGCATGCTCACCCCGACGTGCTCAAGCGCATGAAGCGCCCCGCCAGCGGCGAGCGCAACCTGGAGCGCCTGGCGCGCTGGCGCGAGGTCTGCCCGCAACTGGTGGTGCGCTCCACCTTCATCGCGGGCTTCCCCGGCGAGACGGAGGCCGAATTCGAAGCCTTGCTGGACTTCATGCGCGAGGCGAGGATCGACCGCGCCGGCTGCTTCGCCTACTCGGCCGTGGAAGGCGCTGCAGCCAACGACATACCCGGCTTGCTGCCGCTGGCAGAGCGCGAGCAGCGCCAGGCCCGCTTCATGGCTGTGGCCGAAGAGGTCTCGGCGGGCAAGCTGCGCGAGCGCCTGGGTGCCACCATGCAGGTGCTGGTGGACGCTGCCCCGGCACTGGGCCGCAAGGGGGGCACAGGCCGAAGCTACGCCGATGCGCCGGAGATCGACGGCGTGGTGCATCTGCTGGCGCCCGAGAAGGCCTCCAAGACTTTGAAAGTGGGTGAGTTCACAAAGGCCCATGTCGTGGCCACGCAGGGGCACGATCTGGTGGCCCAGCCGATCTGACCGCACGACCCCACATCCCGGAGACCCGCAAGACATGAATCTCGACCAAGCCCCGCGCAAAGGCACCGCTGCGCCAGACCCCATCACCCGGCAGATCCATCACCCGTACACGGCGCCCGAGGGTTTTGATGCATTCCCGCCGGCGGTGCACAAGGCCTCCACGGTCATGTTCCCGGACGTGGCCTCGCTGCGCACGCGTGCGCTGAAGGGTAAGAGCGGCTACACCTACGGGCTGCACGGCACGCCGACCACCTACACACTGGAGCAGCGTATTGCCACGCTGGAAGGCGGCCAGCACTGCGAACTGGCACCCAGCGGCCTGGCGGCCATCACCATCGTCAACCTGGGCTTGCTCAAGGCGGGCGACGAGGTCTTGCTGCCTGCCAACGTCTATGGCCCTTCCAAAGAGCAGGCCCGTGCACTGCTCAGCGGCTGGGGCATTGGCTGGCGCCTGTACGACCCGATGGACCCGGCCGGCTTGGCGGCGATGCTGCGCCCCAACACCCGGCTGGTATGGGTGGAAGCGCCGGGCTCCGTGACCATGGAGTTCCCGGACCTTTCGGCCTTGGTGGCCGCCGCGAAGTTACAAGGGGCCGTCTGTGCGTTGGACAACACCTGGGGCGCAGGGCTGGCGTTCAATGCCTTTGACGTCGGCGCGGACATTTCCATGCACGCGCTGACCAAGTACCCCTCGGGTGGAGCGGACGTGCTCATGGGTTCGGTGGTCACACGCAATGAGGCCCTGCATCAGCGCATTCATCAGGCCCATGCGGTCATGGGCTTCGGCGTTGCGGCCAACGACTGCGAGTTGGTGCTGCGATCGCTGCCCAGCATCCAGGTGAGGTATGACGCGCATGACCGTTCGGCGCGCGATCTGGCCACGTGGCTGGGCCAACAGCCTCAGATCTCTCAGGTGTTGCACCCCGCACTTGCAGGTTCCCCGGGACACGAACACTGGAAGAAGCACTGTACCGCCGCAGCGGGTTTGTTCTCGGTGATGTTCGATGATCGGCTGGAAGCCGCGCAGGTAGACGCCTTCGTAGACGGGCTGGAACTTTTCCAGCTGGGCTACTCCTGGGGCGGTCCCATGAGCCTGGCGGTGCCCTATGACCTGTCAGCCATGCGAGACCCGGCGCACCGCCTGTCGGGCCATCTGGTGCGCTTTTCCATCGGGCTGGAAGCAACTCAAGACCTTAGGGCGGACCTTCAGCGGTCCTTGAACCGGGCGTTCTGAACAGGCCAACCGGTGGGTTGCCCGGGCCTGGTCCGCGCCTCGGCCCTCAGCCCGAAACCGGGGAAGAGACCTTGTGGCGCATCAGGCGCTGCTTCTCGCGGTCCCAATCACGCTTCTTCTCGGTCTCGCGCTTGTCGTGCTGTGCCTTGCCCTTGGCCAAGGCGATTTCGGCCTTCACTCGGCCTGCCTTGTAGTGCAAGTTCAGCGGCACCAGGGTAAAGCCACGCTGCTCCACCTTGCCTACCAGCCGACGGATCTGGTCCTTGTGCATCAGCAGCTTGCGCGTGCGGTCGGCCATCGGGTTGACGTGGGTGGAGGCCTCGCGAAGCGCGTTGATGCGGCAGCCGATGAGGAAGAGCTCTCCGTTGCGGATCAGCACGTAGCCGTCGGTCAGTTGCACCTGCCCGGCGCGGATCGCCTTGACCTCCCAGCCTTCCAGCACCAGCCCGGCTTCGTACGCCTCGTCGATGTGGTATTCGAACCGGGCGCGGCGGTTCTCCGCGATATGAGGAACTTGCTGTGACATCGGATGCCTGGACCCTGAAATGGATCCCTCGGACCCCTTGCCTACAATGAATCGATTGTATGAAGCACGTCAAGCGCTCCGTCCTTCTCTGGTACTCGTCCAGGGAGATGTACGACCTGGTGACCGGCATTGAGCGCTACCCCGAGTTTCTGCCCTGGTGCAGCAAGGCGGAATTGCTGGAGCGCAACGAGGCTGCCGTGACGGCTCGACTAAGCCTGGCCTACGCCGGCGTGCGTCACGCCTTCACGACGCGCAACGAACACCTGGTTGATGAGTCGGTACGCATGCAGTTGGTGGACGGGCCGTTTTCCATGCTCGATGGCGTCTGGTCCTTCAAGCCCATCGCCTCGGCTGGCGCGGACCGTCCCGCGTGCAGGGTGGAACTGGACCTCAGGTATTCGTTTGCAAGTCGAGCACTGGAGGCAGTGGTGAGCCCCGTGTTTGACCGCGTGGCGAACACGCTCGTGGATTCCTTCGTGAGCCGGGCCGAGCAGGTCTACGGGGCGAGATGATTCGCGTCGATGTGGTCTGCAGCCCAAGGGCGCGTGAAGTCGTGATGGTCCCGGTCGTCTTGCCAGACGGGGCCACGCTTCAGGAGGCCTTGCGCGCGGCGGCGGCCGATCCACGCGCTGTCTGCCTGTCGGAAGGTGACTGGGATGCGGGCATCTGGGGGCGCCGCCAGCCGGGCAATACCGTGCTGAAGGACGAGGACCGGGTGGAAGCCTATCGTCCCCTTCGCTGCGACCCCAAGGAAGCACGGCGCCTGCGTTATCGCCAGTCGCCGGCGACGGCCCGCCGCCCAAAGCGCGCACCCTGAGGCTTGCCTGTGCGCCAACGCGCGCAGTTCATCGAGCGGCCCATGGAGTGGCCCCCGGAGCGGCCGTTGGAGCCGGGTCTGGATTCCTATAATCGTTCTTTGATTCGGAGCCCCAGCCCCATGCGCCTTCTAGGCAAAGCGCTCACCTTCGACGATGTGTTGCTGGTGCCCGCGTATTCGCAGGTCCTGCCGCGTGACACCGACCTGTCGACCCTCCTGTCCCGCAACATCCGCCTGAATTTGCCGCTGGTGTCCGCCGCCATGGACACCGTGACGGAGGCTCGGCTGGCGATCGCCATCGCGCAGGAGGGCGGGGTGGGCATCGTGCACAAGAACCTCAGCCCGCGTCAGCAGGCCGCCGAGGTGGCGAGGGTCAAGCGCTATGAATCCGGCGTTCTGCGCGACCCCATCACGATCACCGCCGACCTGACCGTGCGGCAGGTCATGGCGCTGTCCCGCCAGCATGGGTTCTCTGGCTTTCCGGTGCTGGAAGGCAAGACCGTGGTGGGCATCGTCACCAACCGCGACCTGCGCTTCGAGACCCGGCTGGACGTCCCGGTGCGCGAGGTGATGACGCCCCGTGAACGCCTGATCTGGGTGCAAGAGGGCGCGAGCATCGAAGAAGGCAAGGCCCTGATGCACCGGCATCGGCTGGAGCGCGTGCTGGTGGTCAACGACGACTTTGAACTGCGTGGCCTGATGACCGTGAAGGACATCACCAAGCAGACCGACTTTCCCAACGCTGCCCGAGACGCCCGGGGTCAACTGCGCGTGGGTGCCGCCGTGGGTGTGGGCGAGGGCACCGAGGAGCGGGTGGAACTGCTGGTGCGCGCCGGCGTGGACGCTATCGTGGTGGACACGGCCCACGGCCACAGCCAGGGGGTGATCGAGCGCGTGCGCTGGGTCAAGCGCAACTTCCCGCAGGTGGACGTGATCGGCGGCAACATCGCGACTGGGGCAGCCGCCACGGCCCTGGTGGAGGCCGGCGCGGATTCCGTCAAGGTGGGCATTGGCCCGGGCTCCATCTGCACCACGCGCATAGTGGCCGGCGTGGGTGTGCCGCAGGTCACCGCCATCGACAACGTGGCCACGGCCCTGCGCGGCAGTGGCGTGCCCCTGATCGCCGACGGAGGCATTCGCTACTCGGGCGACATCGCCAAAGCCATCGCCGCGGGTGCCAGCACGGTCATGATGGGCGGCATGTTCGCCGGCACTGAAGAAGCGCCGGGCGAGGTCATCCTCTACCAGGGTCGCAGCTACAAGAGCTACCGCGGTATGGGTTCGATCGGCGCCATGAAGGCCGGCTCGGCTGACCGCTACTTCCAAGAAGCCGATGAGACAGCCAACCCCAACGCCGACAAGCTGGTGCCCGAGGGCATCGAAGGCCGGGTACCGTACAAGGGTTCGATGGTGGCCATCGTTTACCAGATGGCCGGCGGCCTGAGGGCGTCGATGGGCTACTGCGGCTGCGCCAGCATCGAGCACATGCATGGCAAGGCCGAGTTCGTGGAGATCACCTCCGCCGGCATCCGCGAGAGCCACGTGCACGACGTGCAGATCACCAAGGAAGCGCCCAATTACCGCAGTGAATGAGGCCCCGCCGGTGAGCGACAGCGGCCCCTCGCGCGCCGAGGACGGTCGCCGTCAGGCGGCCATGCCTTTCATCCTCCTCACGGTGCTGATCGACATGGTGTCGATCGGCATCATCGTGCCGGTGCTGCCTGCGCTCATCGGCAACTTCAGCGTCTCGCCGGCGGACCAGGCGTTCTGGGTGGGCGTGGTGAGCTTTGCCTTCGGCATCGCCAACTTCTTCGGGGCCCCGCTGCTGGGGGCCTTGTCCGATGCCTGGGGGCGACGCAAGGTGCTGCTGCTGGGCTTCTGCGGCCTGGCGCTGAACTTCTTTGCCACCGCGCTGGCCACCAGCTTGTGGATGTTGATCGCCGTGCGACTGGTGGGCGGGGCCATGCAGGCCAACGCTGCCGTGGCCAATGCCTACGTGGCCGACATCACGGCGCCGGAGGGGCGTGCCAAGCGCTTTGGCATGCTGGGCGCCATGTTCGGCTTGGGTTTCATCATCGGCCCCGCGGCTGGTGGCCTGCTGGGCGCCATCGACATTCATTTGCCCTTCTTCGTGGCTGGTGGGTTGTCACTGCTGAACCTGGCCTATGGCTGGTGGGTGCTGCCGGAATCCTTGCCGCCGGAAAAGCGCCGGCCGTTCGAATGGAAGGCGGCCAATCCGCTCAAGGCGTTCCAGGCCCTGGTGGGCTTGCCTGGTATCGGCAAGGTGGTGGGCGTGATTGCCTGCACGGGCCTGGCGCAGGGGATTCTGTACAACGTCTGGGTGCTGCACAACACGTTCAAGTTCGGCTGGGACACCCAGGCCAATGGCTGGTCGCTCGCGGCGGTGGGGGTGGTCTCGGTCATCGTGCAGGGCTTCCTGCTGGGCAAGCTGCTGAAGCGTTTCCCGCCGCGGCGCCTGGCGGTCATGGGTTTGGTCTCTTCGACCCTGGCCTACTTTCTGTGGGGGGCCGCCAGCCAGGGCTGGATGATGTACGCCGTCATCTTTGCCAACCTGCTGGGCTTCACCGTCACGGCTTCGGTGCAGAGCCTGGTGTCGGCAGCGGCAGACGCCAGGAACCAGGGCCAGACGCTGGGCTCGGTCAGCTCGCTCAACAGCCTGACAGCCGTCATCGCGCCGGTACTGGCCTCGCCCGCGCTGATGGCGGTGTCTCACCTGCCGCAAGGCGACTGGCGCATCGGTGCCCCGCTGTACTTTGGCGCGGCCTTGCAGTTCACGGCCCTGCTGCTGGCCTGGCTCCACTTCAGGTCCACGAGATGACCATGCACGACAAGATCCTCATCCTCGACTTCGGCTCCCAGGTCACGCAGTTGATCGCCCGCCGCGTGCGCGAGGCGCATGTCTACTGCGAGATCCACCCCAACGACGTATCGGACGAATTGATCCGCGCCTTTGCGCCCAAGGGCGTGATCCTGTCCGGCAGCCACGCCAGCACCTACGAAGACCACCAACTTCGCGCGCCGCAGGCGGTGTGGGATCTGGGCGTGCCCGTGCTGGGCATCTGCTATGGCATGCAGACCATGGCGGTACAGCTCGGCGGCAAGGTGGAGTGGAGCGACCACCGTGAGTTCGGCTACGCCGAGGTGAGGGCCCGTGGCCACACGCGGCTGTTCGACGGCATCCAGGACTTCAGCACCCCCGAGGGCCACGGCATGCTCAAGGTCTGGATGAGCCACGGTGACAAGGTGACCGAGCTGCCACCCGGCTTCAAGCTCATGGCCAGCACGCCCAGTTGCCCCATCGCCGGCATGGCCGACGAGGCGCGTGGCTACTACGCCGTGCAGTTCCACCCTGAGGTGACGCACACGGTGCAGGGCCGGGCGATGCTGGAGCGCTTTGTGCTGGGCATCTGCGGCGCGCAGCCTGACTGGGTGATGCGCGACCACATCGCCGAGGCCGTGGCCGCCATCCGCGCGCAGGTGGGCGACGAGGAGGTGATCCTGGGCCTGTCCGGCGGTGTCGATTCCAGCGTGGCGGCGGCCTTGATCCACCGCGCCATCGGTGACCAACTCACCTGTGTCTTTGTCGACCATGGCCTGCTGCGCCTGAACGAGGGCGACATGGTGATGGACATGTTCGTGGGCAAGCTGCATGCCCGGGTGATCCGCGTCGACGCGAGCGAACTGTTCCTGCGTGAACTTGCTGGCGTGAGCGACCCCGAAGCCAAGCGCAAGGTCATCGGCCGTCTGTTCGTGGACGTGTTCAAGACCGAGGCGGCCAAGCTCAAGGCGGGCGATGGAGGCCACAAGGGCGCAACCTATTTGGCCCAGGGCACCATCTACCCGGATGTCATCGAGTCCGGCGGTGCCAAGACCAAGAAGGCCACCACCATCAAGAGCCACCACAACGTGGGTGGCCTCCCTGAACAACTGGGCCTGAAGCTGCTGGAACCGCTGCGCGACCTGTTCAAGGACGAGGTGCGCGAACTCGGTGTGGCCCTGGGCCTGCCGCACGAGATGGTCTACCGCCACCCCTTCCCCGGACCGGGCCTGGGCGTGCGCATCCTGGGCGAGGTGAAAAAGAGCTACGCCGACCTGCTGCGCCGCGCGGACGCCATCTTCATCGAGGAACTGCACGCCACCCTCGACCCCGCCACGGGCAAGAGCTGGTACGACCTCACCAGCCAGGCCTTCACCGTTTTCCTGCCCGTCAAAAGCGTGGGCGTCATGGGCGATGGCCGCACCTACGACTACGTCGTCGCCCTGCGCGCCGTACAGACCAGCGACTTCATGACCGCCGACTGGGCTGAGCTGCCGTACGCGCTGCTTAAGAAGGTGTCCTCACGCATCATCAACGAAGTACGCGGGATCAACCGCGTGACCTACGACGTGAGTTCAAAGCCGCCTGCGACGATTGAGTGGGAGTGATTCGACGTCTTTCGGGGACTATCGAGGACAGTCGAAAAACGGTCAAGCACTTAGCGTCTATGCAGCCGCTTCTTTCGGCTGACGGTAGAATTCTCCGCCAAGGAGGGATCGCCGATGCTGTCAGATGGCACGCTACGAGGGCTGAAGCCGCAGGCTTCGCTCTACAAGGTCGCCGACCGTGACGGGCTGTACGTGGTCGTCACCCCGCGCGGCACTATCAGCTTCCGGATGGACTACCTGTTGGCGCCGACCGAAAACTGAGCCACTTTTGAGGGTAGTGCCGACCCAAAACTGAGCCAGGTGAACAACCTACCCTGCTGCTTTTTTGTGCAGCAGGGGACGAGGAGTGA
>JBIKMY010000376.1:0-2791 GCA_044358945.1 Rubrivivax sp. | reverse complement strand
TGAGAAATGCGGCGCCGGCCAGGATGAGGGCGATCATGCAGTAAAGCCGCGTGCCGCCGAGCAGCGAGTCCTTGAAGGTCTGCCAGTTCAGCGAGCCCTGCGCCGCGGAGATGACCAGCGAGCCCACCACCCCCACGGCCGCGGCCTCGGTGGCCGTGGCGATGCCGGTGTAGATGCTGCCCAGCACGGCAATGATGAGCAGCACCACGGGGATGAGGTGGCGTGACTCGCGCAGTTTTTCACCCAAGGTCATGGTGGCATCCGCCGGTGGCACCAGGCCGGGGTTGCGCCAGGCCCAGAACATCAGGTAGCCCGAGAACAGGGCGGCCAGCAAGATGCCGGGTAGCACGCCAGCGATGAACAGCTGCGCAATGGACACCTCAGCCGTCACGCCGTACACGATCATGATGATGGACGGCGGTATCAGCAGGCCCAGCGTGCCGGCACCGGCCAATGAGCCGATGGAGATGCCGTCAGGGTAGCCGCGGGCCTTCAATTCCGGCAGGCTCATCTTGCCGATGGTGGCGCAGGTGGCCGCGCTGGAGCCCGACACCGCGGCGAAGATGGCACAGCCCACCACGTTGACGTGCAGCAAGCGTCCGGGCAGCGACTGCATCCAGGGGGCGAGGCCGCGGAACATGTCCTGGCTGAGCCGGGTGCGAAACAGGATCTCCCCCATCCACACGAACAGGGGCAGGGCGGTCAGCGTCCAACTGGAGGATGAACCCCAGATCGTCACCGCCATGGCGTCACCCGCTGGGCGGGAGCTGAACAGCTGCATGCCGATCCAGGCCACTCCCGTGAGCGTCAGGCCGATCCACACCCCGCTGCCCAGGATCAGGAACAGCGCTGCCACGAGCACGAGGGTGATGCCGATGTCTGACATGGAGCGCGGCCGATGCGAGGAGGGGTTACTCGTTGCGCAGCGACTCGTCGCTGGTCGGTTGCTTGCGCTTGCCGCGCAGCTCCAAAACGAACTCGTCGATGAAAGCGATCAACAGGATGACGTTGCCCGCGGCCATGGACAGCTGGGGAATCCACAGCGGGGTGGCGTCGTTGGAGGTGGAGATGTCATGGAACAGGTGCGATTGCCAGCTCAGTCGGCAGCTGTACCAGGCCGACAGGGCGGCAAGCAGTACGGCCGCACCCAGGGCCCAGATCTCGATGCCGCGGTGCGCCGACCCTTTCAGCACGGACAGCAGCAAGGTCACGCGGATGTGCTCTCCGCGCTTGAGCGTGTGAGCCAGGGCCAGAAAGCCCGCGCCGGCCATCATGTAGCCGGCGTAGGCGTCCGTGCCCGGCACGTGAAAGTGCAACAGCCGGCTGACGATGCCCAGCAGCACCATGGCCAGCAGGCCCACCATGAACAGCGCCGCCAGCCAGGCGGCGCTGTCGTACAGGGTGTCCAGCATGCGGCGCATGGTCAGGGCCACCGCAGCAGCTTACCTGCGGTAGGCATCGAGCAGCGCCTTGCCGTCGGCGCCCGCCCTGTCTACCCATTCCTTCAGCATTGTTTCGCCGACTTTGGCCATGTCTGCCTTGAGCTGAGGCGACGGCGGCAACACCTGCATGCCGTTGGTCTTGAGCCTCTCAAGCGTATCGACGTTCACCTTGCGGCTTGCGGCCCAGCCGCGCGCCTCTGCGTCAGCGGCAGCCTTCATCACCGCTGCCCGGGTGGGCGCGTCGAGGGCGTCGAAGGCGGCCTTGTTGACGATGACGGCGTTCTTGGGCAGCCAAGCCTGGGTGTCGTAGTAGAACTTCAGGTGCTCGAACAGTTTGCTGTCCACGCCCGTGGCGCCCGAGGTCATCGTGCTCTCCACCACGCCAGTGGCCAAGGCCTGAGCGAACTCGGCCGCTTGCACCGTCACGGGCTGTGCGCCTACCAGTTCGGCAATTCGGCTGGTGGCAGGGCTGTAGGCGCGCCACTTCACGCCTTTCAGATCGGCAGCGCTGGCCAGTGGCTTCTTGGTGTAGATGCCCTGGGGTGGCCAGGCCACCGAATACAGCGCCATCATGCCTTGGTCGCCCAGCTTCTTGTCAAGCAGCGGCTTCTGGGCGCGCCACAGCTTCATCGCTTCGTCGTAGCTGTCCGCCAGGAAGGGCAAGCCGTCAGCTCCGAAGATGATCCACTCGTTCTGGTATGCGGACAGCAGGATCTCGCCGATCTGCGCCTGGCCACCCTGCACCGCGCGCTTGATCTCAGGCAACTTGAAAAGCGAGGCGTTGGCGTGGACGGTGATCTTCAACTTGCCGTTCGACGCCTTGTCAATGTCGTCTGCGAACTGCTGCAGGTTCACGGTATGGAAGTTGGTGGCCGGATAGGCTGCTGGCAGATCCCACTTGGTCTGGGCTTGGGCAGCAGCCGAGAGCGCCAGCGCGCCAGCGGCAGTGATGATGAGGCGTCGTGTCATGTGCATAGCGGTTCTCCGTAGGGTGCTGCGAGGGCCCGGCAGCTTGGGGGTGAAATATGTCCGTAGCATACGGTTGTACCGGGGCCGCCGGAACTCGGAGTTTCCATACCATCCCGACATAGGCATCAGTCAGGCGTGCAGTCTCCTGTCGCATCGGTGAACCCTCCCCCCATTGAAGAACACGCCCGCACTCCTGCCCTCAGCTCATAGCACTCAACCTCCCCGCTGGCAATTCTGGATCGACCGTGGCGGCACCTTCACCGACGTGGTGGGGCGCGCCCCGGATGGCGCGCTGCACACCTTGAAGCTGCTGAGCGAGAACCCCGAGCAGTACGCCGATGCGGCGGTGGAGGGCATCCGCCGCCTGCTGGGTCTGCGCC
>JBIKMY010000374.1:0-2818 GCA_044358945.1 Rubrivivax sp. | reverse complement strand
ACGCCGTGGCCGGCCTGCTGATCCTGTTCATCAGCGTGGTGGGCGGCTTCATCATCGGCATGCTGCAGCACGATCTCTCTGCTGGCGAGGCCGCGCGCAGCTACATCCTGCTGGCCGTGGGTGACGCGCTGGTGGCGCAGATCCCGGCGCTGCTGATCTCGGTGTCGGCGGCCATGGTCGTCTCCCGGGTCGGCAAGGAACAGGATGTGGGCACCCAGATCCGCAACCAGGTCTTCGATTCGCCCCGGGCCATCGGCGTCACCGCCGGCATCGTGGGGGCACTGGGCCTGGTGCCGGGCATGCCTCACTTCGTGTTCCTGTTCATCGCCTCGGGCCTGGGGGCCCTGGCCTGGACGACGATGCGCCGCCAGCGCAAGCCTGCGGAACCCGCACGCACGGGTGACGCCGGCGACATCCCGAGCGCCAACACCGAGGCGACCTGGGACGACCTGGCCCCCGTGGACGCGCTGGGCCTGGAGGTGGGCTACCGCCTGATCGCCCTGGTGGACAAGGCGCGCAATGGCGAATTGCTCGGCCGCATCAAGGGCGTGCGCAAGAAGTTCGCGCAGGACGTAGGCTTCCTGCCGCCTGCCGTACACATCCGGGACAACCTGGTCGATCTCAAGCCCGGCATGTACCGCGTGACGCTGCGCGGCGCCGTAGTGGGCGAGGGCGAGGCTTACCCCGGCATGTTGCTGGCCATCAACCCGGGCGGTGCCACGCAGCAGCTGCCCGGCACCAAGACCATTGACCCCGCTTTCGGCCTGCCCGCGGTGTGGATCGAGGAGCGCAACCGCGAGACCGCACAGATGGCGGGTTTTACGGTCGTTGATTGCGCGACCGTGGTGGCCACTCACCTCTCACACTTGATGCAAGTGAACGCGGCCCGATTGCTGGGCCGAACCGAGACCCAGGCACTGGTCGACCACGTGAAAAAGCTTGCTCCCAACCTCATCGAAGACGTGATCCCGAAGATGGTCAGCGTCACCACCTTGCAGAAGGTGCTGCAGCTGCTGCTGGAAGAGGGCGTGCACATCCGCGACATGCGCTCCATCGTGGAGTCGCTGTCCGAGCATGCGGCCACCGTGACCGATCCGACCGATCTGGCCCAGCGGGTGCGCGTGCACCTGGCCCCGGCCATCGTGCAGCAGATCTACGGCCCGGTGAAGGAGCTCGAGGTCATCGCCCTGGAGCCCGAGCTCGAGCGGTTGGTCACCCAGGCGCTGACCTCGCCGCACGGCGCGGCGCTGGACCCCGGCGTGGCCGACACGCTGACCCGCAGCGCTGCGGACACCGCGCGGCGCCAGGAAGACTTGGGGCTGCCGGCCTGCCTGCTGGTGCCCGACCCCATTCGCGCGGCCGTGGCCCGCCTGCTGCGCCGCGTCGCACCCCGCCTGCGTGTGATCTCGCACAGCGAGATCCCTGAAACCCATTCCATCCGCATCGCATCCATCATCGGAGCCCCGGCATGAACGTCAAGCGCTTCACCGCCCCCAATTCCCGCGACGCCTTGAAGCAGGTCCGCCTGGCTTTCGGGCGAGACGCGGTGGTGTTGTCCACACGGCCCTGCGCCGATGGCGTCGAGGTGCTGGCCATGGCGCCCGATGCAATGCACGAGTTCGAGCGTGTGGCCGTACCGGCCTCGCCGCCGCCATCGATGTCTGCGCGCCTGGAGGCGTCCGCCTCCACAACGCCGCGCAACACGGAAAAGCCTGGCGCCTGGAGCCGTGCCACGGCCGCCCTGCGCCAGAGGCTGGACCCCTCCTGGGACGACAGCCGCAGCGAGGCCACCGAGCCCCAGGCTGCGCAGACGGTGGAAGAGGATGTCCAGCAGCTGTCCATGAGCACCTTGTCGTTCCAGGACTACGTGCGCGAGCGCATGCTGCGCCGGCGCAAGCAAGAGCTGGAAGCGGCACAGGGCAACGTCGGCGCGGCCAACGCCCCGCCGGCCATGGCCGAGGTGGCGGCCGAGACGCCCGCCCGTGCGCAAACCACGCCTGCATCCCGGGCTGCTGCGCCAGCCAGGCCGGCCGCTGCCGCGGTCCCGCAGGGCGTGCACGTCATGCCGCCTGCAGCAGCCGACCCGCAGGCTGTGGTGGCCCTGGCGCGCGAGCGCTCCGAGATGGTCAACGAGATCCGGTCGATGAAGGGCCTGATTGAGGAGCGCTTCGGTGCGTTGGCCTTCATGGAAAAGCTGCAACGCCAGCCCCGCCAAGCGCATTTGACGCAAAAGCTGCTGGACAGCGGGTTCTCGCCCGCCCTGACGCGCAAGCTCGTGGGCAGCTTGCCTGCGAACACGGATGAGGGGGCCTGGGCGGCCTCCGTGCTGGAGCGCAACCTGATGACCGCCGAGCGCGAGGCTGCGCTGGAAGACCAGGGCGGCGTGTGGGCGCTGGTGGGTTCTACCGGGGTGGGCAAGACCACCAGCACCGCCAAGCTGGCCGCCGCCTTTGCCGCGCGCCACGGGGCCGGCCACCTGGGCCTGATCACGCTGGACGCCTACCGCATGGGCGCGCAGGAGCAACTGCGTGCCTACGGCCGGATTCTGGGCGTGCCGGTGCATACGGCGCACGACCGCGCCTCGCTGGAGGATCTACTGGACCTGCTGGCAGGCAAGAAGATGGTGTTGATCGACACCGCCGGCATCGCCCAGCGCGACACGCGCACGGCCGAACTCATGGAGATGCTCTCGCACCCTTCCATCCAGCGTCTGCTGGTGGTCAACGCGTCCGCCCAGGGCGAGACCATCGAGGACGTGGTCAAGGCCTACAGCCCTGCCGCCTGCAAGGGGGTGGTGCTGACCAAGGTGGACGAGGCC
>JBIKMY010000375.1:0-2818 GCA_044358945.1 Rubrivivax sp. | reverse complement strand
TGAATCCCCGCAGCGCCCCCCGAGGTTGACCCCATGCAACAAGCCCCCGTGCTGATCGGCAGCGCCCAACTGCCCGGTGTGTTGACCGTGCCGGCGCAGGCGCGTGGTCTGGTCCTGTTCGCCCACGGAAGCGGCAGCAGCCGCCACAGCCCGCGCAACCAGCACGTTGCCGCGGTGCTGCAGACCCACGGGCTGGCCACGCTGCTGTTCGATCTGCTGAACGCCCAGGAAGGGCAGGACCGGCGCAACGTCTTCAACATCACGCTGCTGGCGCGCCGCCTGGCCGAGGCCGTGGACTGGGCCGGGCGCCAGCAGGCCCTGGCCCGGCTGCCGCTGGGCCTGTTCGGCGCCAGCACTGGCGCGGCCGCGGCGCTGATGGCCAGCGCACTGCGGCCCGGGCGGGTGCACGCCCTGGTGTGCCGCGGAGGCCGGCCTGACCTGGCGGCCTCTGCCTTGCCTGCGGTGACGGTGCCCACACTGATGATCGTGGGCGGTACCGATCTGGACGTGCTGGACCTCAACCAGCAGGCCATCGCACGCATGCGCGCGCCCGTGCGGCTGAAAATCATTCCCGGGGCGAGCCACCTCTTCGAGGAGCCCGGTGCCCTGGACCGCGTGGCCCTGCTGGCCGCACAGTGGTTTCGGGACCACGCGCCCGCCCAGGCGGGGGCCCAGTTGCCGGCTCAGGCAGGGGCGTACGCCAGTGCCGGGCGCGATGCCGGGGCGGCTCTGGCGGAACCGGTTGAAAGGCGCCAGCGGGCAGAACGGCGCCGATGGCCGCGCCCTGCGCTCTCAGCCCTGTCATCCAGCCTGGCAGCGGGCCTTGCAGGCACGCCCGCGGTCATGAACGGCTCGCTGCCCCGTCCACCTGCTGCGGGACAGGCTCCAGGCCTGAAGAATTTCAGGCCCGGGCGCTGAAGATGCGCAGGCTTGAGCTCAGGCGCCAGGGGCGGCGCAACGCCGCAGCGCCGCGCGCGCGATGTGGGCTGCATCCACGCCAAAGAACTCGCGCAGCGCCGAGCGGGTGTCGCTGCGGCCGAAGCCGTCCGTGCCCAGCGTGACGTAGGCCCGGCCTTCCGGCACGTAGGCGCGGATGCTCTCGGGTACGGCGCGCACGTAGTCACTCGCCGCCACGAGGGGGCCCCGCCCCTGCTGCAGCAGTTGCGCCGCGTAGGGCAGCGCCGCCGGCGCGGGCACTCCGGCCTGCGCTGCGCCGGCGCCGGCTTGATGGTCGGCTTGATGGTCGGCTTGATGGTCCGCTTGGTGGGCGGCTTGCTCCTCGGCCGTCTCGTCGATTGGATCGAACGCACGCTCCCACGCCTGACCCTCGCGCGCGAGCTCGCTCCAGCTCGTGATGCTGAACACGGTGCTGGCAATGCCCTGGGCGGCCAGCAGCCGCGCCGCAGCCCGCACTTCGGTAAGGATCGCGCCGGAGCCCAGCAGGCTCACCTCGCCGCGCACTTCGCCCTGCGCCGCCACCTGCTCGAAGAGGTAGCCACCGCGCAACACGCCTTCGGCGGCCTGCGGCGGCAGATCAGGCTGGGCGTAGTTCTCGTTCATCAGCGTGATGTAGAAGAACTCGTCGCACTGCTCCAGCAGCATGCGGCGCATGCCGTGGTCCACGATCAGAGCCATCTCGCCGGCAAAGGCTGGGTCCCAGGCCCGGCAGTTGGGGATGGTGGCGGCCACCAGGTGGCTGCTGCCGTCCTGGTGCTGCAGGCCCTCGCCCCCCAGCGTGGTGCGGCCGGAGGTGGCCCCCAGCAGGAAGCCGCGGGCGCGCTGGTCGGCGGCCGCCCAGATGGCATCGCCCACGCGCTGGAAGCCGAACATCGAGTAGTAGATGTAGAACGGCAGCATGGGCAGACCGTGCACGCTGTAGCTGGTGGCCGCCGCCGTCCAGCTGGCAATGGCGCCGGCCTCGCTGATGCCTTCTTCCAGGATCTGCCCGTCCAGGGCCTCGCGGTAGCTCAGCACCGAGCCGATGTCCTCGGGCTCGTAGCGCTGGCCCACGCTGGAGTAGATGCCCACCTGCTTGAACAGGTTGGCCATGCCGAAGGTGCGCGCCTCGTCGGCCACGATGGGCACGATGCGCGGCCCGATGCCCGGCTGCTTGAGCAGGCTGCCCAGCATCCGCACAAAGGCCATGGTGGTGGACATCTCCTTGCCACCCGGCTGCAGCGCGAAGGCCGCGTAGCTGCCCACTTCGGGCACCGCCACCTCGGCCCCCGAAAGCGGCCCTGCCACCCGCGCCGGCAGCGGTCCGCCCAGGGCTTGGCGGCGCGCGTGCAGATAGCGCATTTCGGGGCTGTCCTCGGCCGGCTTGAGGAAAGCGAGCTGCCGTGCCTGCTCGTCGCTCAGGGGCAGGTTGAAGCGGTTGCGAAAGGCGATGAGGTCGTCTTCGTCGAACTTCTTCTGGCTGTGCGTGGTCATGCGGCCCTGGCCGGCCGCGCCCATGCCGTAGCCCTTCTTGGTGTGCGCCAGGATGACGGTGGGCGTGCCGCTGTGCGCAGCCGCCGCGTGGTAGGCCGCGTGGATCTTCACCAGATCGTGGCCGCCGCGCTTGAGGCGGTCGATCTGCTCGTCGGTCAGGCCCTGGGCCAGCGCCGCGAGTTCCGGGTTCTGGCCGAAGAAGTGATCGCGGTTGAAGCGCCCGTCCTTGGCCGCGAAGGTCTGCATCTGGCCGTCCACCGTATGGGCGAAGGCACGCACCAGAGCGCCCGTGGTGTCGCGGGCGAACAGGCCGTCCCAGTCACTGCCCCACAGCAGCTTGATGACGTTCCAGCCCGCGCCGCGGAACAGCCTTTCCAGCTCATCCACC
>JBIKMY010000373.1:0-2821 GCA_044358945.1 Rubrivivax sp. | reverse complement strand
GCAACGCCTGGCCTCGGTGGTGCAGGCCTGGGTACGGCCCATGGCGGTAGATGCCGCCGATCTGGGCTCCTGGCCCGCCGTGGGCGCCCGCCTGGCGCAGTTGCTGCAGGACGGCGACCCGGATGTGATCGAGTGGGCGGCGGCGCAGGAGCCGCTGCTTCGGCAGGCCCTGGGCACCGCCGCCACCGAGGCGTTCAAGGACAGCCTCAGGCGTTTTGACTTTGACGAGGCCCTGGGTCTGTTGCAAGATGCGCAGCGGCCGCCGGGCACCGAGGCCGCACCCTGACCATGTCTGTTGAACCCTTCTTCGTCGTGCATGACAAGCCGTCCATCCTGGTGGTGGACGACACGCCGGGAAACCTCGCGGTGATGACCGCCCTGCTCAAGGACGAGTACCGCGTGAAGGTGGCTCACAGCGGCGAGCGCGCGTTGCGGCTGGTCAGCAGCGGCGAGCCGCCGGCCCTGATCCTGCTGGACGTGATGATGCCCGGCCTGGACGGCTACGAGGTCTGCCGCCGCCTGAAAGCCGACCCGGCGACCGAGCCCATCCCCGTGATCTTCCTGACCGCGCGCGCCGATGCCGAGGACGAGACCCTGGGCTTCTCACTGGGGGCGGCGGACTACATCACGAAGCCGATCAACCCCATGATCGTCAAGGCGCGCATCCACGCGCAGCTCATGGCCAAGTCCATGACCGATTTCCTGCGCGGAAAGTCCGACGTGCTGCAAGCCGAGGTGGCGCGGCGCACAGCCGAGATACAGGACCTGCAGGACGCTCTGGTGCTGTCCATGGCCTCGCTGGCCGAGACGCGCGACAACGAAACGGGCAACCATCTGCGCCGTACCCAGCACTATGTGAAGCGGCTGGCCGAGCAGCTTCGCCGTCAACCGAAGTTCGCTGCCGAACTGGACGACCGTTGCATCGACCTGTTGTTCAAGTCCGCCCCGCTGCACGACATCGGCAAGGTGGGTATCCCTGACCACATCCTGCTCAAGCCAGGCCCGCTGGACGCGCAGGAATTCGACATCATGAAGACGCACACCACGCTCGGGCGCGAGGCCATCGAGAGCGCCGAGCAGTCGATTGGCCGGCAGGTGCCGTTTCTGCGGTTTGCCAAGGAGATCGCGCTGTCGCACCAGGAAAAGTGGGACGGCAGCGGCTACCCCGAGGGTTTGAAGGGTGAGGCTATTCCGCTGTCGGCGCGCCTGATGGCCCTGGCCGATGTGTACGACGCGCTGATCAGCCGCCGGGTCTACAAGCCGGCCTTCAGCCACGAGGCGTCCGTCCAGATCATCCTGAAGGGCCGCGGCAACCACTTCGACCCCGAGGTGGTGACGGCGTTTGATGCCGTGCAGGATGACTTCCGGCGTATCGCCATCCGCTACGCCGACGAGGACACCCCGGCTTCCTCCTGAGCACCTGGGTCCCCAGAGTCTGGCGTGCGCCGGCGGCTTCGACACGGCGCCCTGGCGATGCCCTCAGCGCCGGCTGTGGGCTCCGTAAGGGTTGCCCGGCAGTGCGGGCCGGTTCTCCGCTCCCACCTCATCGCTGGTGTCGAAGTACAGCACCATCTGGTGATGGTCGCCGGGGTGGATCGTGGTCAGACCGCGACGCACCTGCGTCGGGCGTTCAGCAGAGGGACCGAAGCTCGCCTCCACCTGGTAGCGGCCCGGGGGCAGCGCGACGAACAGCCATGGCCCGCTGGTGGTGTGGTCCAGCACCGTTTCGGCGCTGCGCAGCGGGGTGATGCGCACCGACACGTCAGCCAGATGTGCGCCGCTCTTCATGGCGGCGGTGGTGAGCCAGAAGCTGTAGTCCTGTCGCCGGGCGTGCAGTTCCTGCAGTTCGGAGTGGCTCACACCGCCACTGGCGTACGCCACGCCGGCGGCCGAGAGGCCGCGATCAATGGCCATGGCGGCAGGGAACCAAGCTGCCAGCGTCAAGGCGACTACCGCGTGGTGGGGTTGAAGGAGATGAGGGCGTCTACAGGGCATGATGCAAGGGAGTGAATGGATGGAGAGCGGATGGCGACCGGGTGGCGCCGATGGCAGGATTGCACCTTTGTGCTGGGGGCGAGCAACTGAGCATGCGCAAGCCGGCGCTGCAGCCCTTTTTGCCCTCCACGCGCCTCTTCGGTCTTTCAACAGGAGCTTGCAATCCATGGATCTTCAGCTTCAGGGCCGCACGGCCCTTGTCACCGGTGCCAGCGTGGGCATCGGTCGCGGCATTGCCCATGCATTGGCCGCTGAGGGCGTGCGGCTGGCTTTGACGGCGCGCCGGATGGACAAGCTGCGGGAAGTGGCTGCGGAGATCGTGGCCGCAGGCGGCACCGAGCCGGTGCTCTTCGAGCAGGACATGCTGGCCGAAGATGCCGCGCCGCGCATTGCGCAGCGTGCGCTGGCCGGACTGGGTGGCGTGGACATCCTGGTCAACAACGCGGGCGGTTCGCGCAGCTTCAAGGACCTGCATGTGAGCGAGGAGGCCTGGAACGAGGCCATCACGCTGAACTTCCATCGACCTCGCCAGCTGGGGGACGCCCTGATCGACCAGATGATCGAGCGCCGTTGGGGCCGCATCATCAACGTCACCGGCAAGAGCGAACCCGACCACGTCAACGGCGCCTTCTGCGCCAAGGCCGGCATGCACAGTTGGGCCAAAGGCCTGTCACGCATGGTGGGCCCGCACGGCGTGACCGTGAACTGCATCCCGCCCGGGCGCATCCACTCCGAGCAGATCTTTCGCAACTACACGCCCGAGTACCGGCAGTGGCAGTGCGAGAACGAGATCCCCATGGGCCGCTACGGCGAGCCGGAAGACCTG
>JBIKMY010000372.1:0-2823 GCA_044358945.1 Rubrivivax sp. | reverse complement strand
GACCAAGTTCGTCTTCGTCACCGGCGGCGTGGTGTCCTCCCTCGGAAAGGGCATAGCCGCGGCGTCCCTGGCCGCGATCCTGGAGTCCCGCGGCCTCAAGGTCACCCTCGTCAAGCTCGACCCCTACCTCAACGTGGACCCGGGGACGATGAGCCCCTTCCAGCACGGCGAGGTCTTCGTCACCGACGATGGCGCAGAGACCGATCTGGACCTCGGCCACTACGAGCGCTTCATCACCACGCGGATGAAGCGGACCAACAACTTCACCACCGGCCAGATCTACAAGAGCGTGCTCGAGAAGGAGCGTCGCGGTGACTACTTGGGCAAGACGGTGCAGGTGATTCCGCACGTCACCAACGAGATCCAGGAGTTCGTCAAGCGCGGCGCCACCGACGTGGACGTGGCCATCGTGGAGATCGGTGGCACGGTTGGCGACATCGAGTCCCTGCCCTTCCTGGAGGCCGTGCGCCAGCTCAGCCTGAAGCTCGGGCCCACCAATACCGCTTTCGTGCACCTGACCTACGTGCCCTGGATCGCGGCGGCCGGCGAACTCAAGACCAAGCCCACGCAACACACGGTACAGAAGCTGCGCGAGATCGGCATCCAGCCCGACGTGCTGCTGTGCCGGGCCGACCGGCCCATCCCGGACGATGAGCGCGAGAAGATCAGCCTGTTCACGAACGTGCAGTTGCACGGCGTGATCTCGATGTGGGACGTGGATACCATCTACAAGGTGCCCCGCATGCTGCACGAGCAAGGGCTGGACGAGTTGGTGTGCATGAAGCTGCAGTTGCTGACAAGACCGGCCGATCTCAAGCGCTGGGACTCGCTGGTGCATGAGGTGGCCCACCCAGCGACCAGCGTGAAGATCGCGATGTGCGGCAAGTACACCGACCTGTCGGATTCGTACAAGTCGCTCAACGAAGCATTGCGCCACGCCGGCATTCACAACCACGCGCGGGTGAACATCGAGTACGTGGATGCCGAGACGCTCACGCCTGACAACGTGTCCCAGCTTGGCCACTTCGACGCCATCCTGGTGCCCGGCGGGTTCGGCAAGCGCGGCATCGAAGGCAAGATCTGTGCGGTGCGCTACGCCCGTGAGCACCAGGTGCCCTACCTCGGCATCTGCCTGGGCATGCAGGTGGCCACCATCGAGTACGCCCGGCATGTGGCCGGGCTGTCCGGCGCCAACTCCACCGAGTTCGAGCCCGAGTCACCCCACCCGGTGATCGCCCTGATCGATGAGTGGCAGGACCGAGACGGCTCGATCCAGAAGCGCGACGCGAGCTCAGACCTCGGCGGCACCATGCGCCTGGGCGCCCAGAGCTCTGACGTCAAGCCCGGCACACTGGCGCATGAGATATACGGGCCGGTGGTGACCGAGCGTCACCGCCACCGCTACGAGGCCAACGTGTACTACCTGGATCGGCTGCAACAGGCCGGCCTGGTGATCTCGGCACTGACCCAGCGCGAGAAGCTTACCGAGATGGTGGAACTGCCGCGCGCAGTGCATCCCTGGTTTGTAGGCGTGCAATTCCACCCCGAGTTCAAGAGCACCCCCTGGGGCGGGCACCCCTTGTTCAGCAGCTTCGTCAAGGCTGCGCTGAGCCACCAACAGGGCCTGCAGGTACCGGCCGCCGCCGTGGCCGCCGCCTGAGAGGCCGCACGATGCAGCTGTGCGGCTTCCACGTCGGCATCGACCAGCCCTTCTTCCTCATCGCCGGCACCTGCTCCATCGAGGGCCTGGAGATGTCTCTGGAGGTAGCCGGGCGCCTGCAGGATGCCTGCAAACCACTGGGCATCCCCTTGATCTACAAAGGATCTTTTGACAAGGCCAACCGGTCCTCTGGCGCCAGCAAGCGCGGCGTCGGGCTGGACGCTGGCCTGAAGATCCTGGACGAGGTGCGGCGCCAGACCGGCCTGCCCATCCTCACCGACGTGCATGACGAGGCCCAGGTGGCCGAAGTGGCCAGCGTGGTGGATGTCCTGCAGACGCCCGCGTTCCTGTGCCGCCAGACCGATTTCATCCGCGCCGTGGCGCAGTCTGGCAAGCCGGTGAACATCAAGAAGGGCCAGTTCCTGGCGCCCTGGGACATGACGAACGTCATCGACAAGGCCCGCGCCGCGGCGCGCGAGAAGGGCCTGAGCGAAGACCGCTTCCTGGCCTGCGAGCGCGGCGTGAGCTTTGGCTACAACAACCTGGTGGCCGACATGAGCAGCCTGGCCGAGATGCGCAAGTCCGGCGCGCCGGTGGTGTTCGATGTCACGCATTCGGTACAAAAGCCTGGCGGCCTGGGCGCCAGCAGCGGCGGTGCGCGCGGAATGGTGCCGGTGCTGGCCCGCGCTGGCGTGGGTGCTGGCGTGGCCGGGCTGTTCATGGAGACCCACCCCAGGCCGGCCGAGGCCTGGTCCGACGGGCCGAACGCCGTGCCGCTGAAGCACATGGGCGCCCTGCTGGCGCAACTGGTGGGGCTGGACCGCGTGGTCAAGTCCCAGCCCTTGCTGGAAGACGACTTTTCCGCCTGAGGCACGCCGGCAAGCCTCCACAAGATTTCCAACCCTTCTCCGAGAAACCCATCATGAGTGCCATCGTCGACATCGTCGGCCGCGAAATCCTCGACAGCCGAGGCAACCCCACCGTCGAGTGCGACGTCCTGCTCGAATCCGGCACCCTGGGCCGTGCGGCCGTGCCTTCGGGCGCCTCCACCGGCAGCCGCGAGGCCATCGAACTGCGTGACGGCGACAAGGGCCGCTACCTGGGCAAGGGCGTGCTGCGCGCGGTGGAGCACATCAACACCGAGATCTCCGAAGCCGTGATGG
>JBIKMY010000040.1:0-10471 GCA_044358945.1 Rubrivivax sp. | reverse complement strand
CGACGCCATGCGCCGCGTGGTGTCGGCGCCCACCACGCCCCCACACTCCATGCACCCCGAGGAGTTGCGCGCCTGCGCCCAGCAGGCCCGCGCCCTGGGCCTGCGCCTGCACTCCCACCTGTCGGAGACCGTGCACTACCAGGACCTCGTCCAGGCGAAGCACCAGATGCTTCCGGTGGAGTTCTGTGAATCGGTGGGCTGGGTGGGGCCGGATGTCTGGTACGCCCACCTCGTCAAGCTGGACCCGCAGGAGATCGCCCTGCTGGGCCGCACGCGCACCGGCATCGCGCACTGCCCGCAGAGCAACTGCCGCCTGGGCAGCGGTATCGCCCCCGTGCGCGAGCTGGAGGCCGCGGGCGCGCAGATCTCCATCGGCGTGGACGGGGCGGCCTCCAACGAGGCCGCCGACATGATCTCCGAGACCCACGCAGCCTGGCTGATGCAGCGCGCCAAGGCCGGCGAGGCGGCCGTGGCCGAGTGCCGCGGCGGCCAGGGCGAGGCGCAGGCGGCTGCGGCCTCCACCGTTGAAGACGTGGTGCGCTGGGGCTCAGCCGGCGGCGCGCGCCTCATGGGCCTGGACGCCGTGGGCACCCTGGCACCCGGCCAGGCCGCTGACATCGCCATCTACGGCCTGGACCGCCAGCCCCGCTACTTCGGCCTGCACGACCCGGCCATCGGCCCCGTGGCCAGCGGCGGCAGCGCCGACCTGCGCTGGCTCTTCGTCGGCGGGCGGGACGTCGTGAGCAACAGCACCCTGCCCGGCCTGGACCTGGCCGAACTCGGCCATCAGGCGCGGGTGGCGGTGCAGGAGTTGCTCAAGCGGGTGTGAACCGCCGCTGGTCTCGGGCCGCGGTGGCCAGGCGCCGGCCGGGTGTCGGTCTGGGGCCGCCTTGGCCGTTGGCAGCAGCGCATGCTGTCACGCGAGTTTCTGCACGCGGGCCCGCTTCTCCGTAAGATCATGGGATATGAATTCCTCGGTCTTGTCCACGGCACACCCGGCCGCCTGTTCTTGCAGCGCCTGGCGCCCCACGCGCCGTCTTTTCACCGGCCTGCTGGCCGTGGGGGCCGGCATGGGTGCTGCGCCAGCGTTGGCCAATCTGCCGGAGTGCAAGCGCTCGGGCTTCACCAAGGCGGTGCCTGCCGGCCAGGTGGAAGACTCCGCCACGCAGCAATACCGCCAGATGCTGCAGCAATACAGCGGCAAGCGCGCCCTGGCGCCCATGGAGCACCCGCAGCTCAAGCGCCTGCGCTACATGGCCGAGCGGATGATTCCCTTCGCGCCCGACTGCAACGACCGCGCGCGAGGCTGGAAGTGGGAGGTCAACCTGATCGGCAGCCCCGAGGTCAACGCCTTCTGCATGCCCGGCGGCAAGATCGCCTTCTACTGGGGCATCCTGGCCAAGCTGCAGCTGACCGATGACGAGGTGGCGGCCATCATGGGCCACGAGATGGCGCATGCGCTACTGGAGCACGCGCGCGAGCAGATGGGCAAGAACTTCGCCACCCAGACCGGGCTGCGCCTGGGCGCGGCCCTCCTGGGCCTGGGCGATGTGGGCAACGCCGCCGCGCAGATGGGCTCGCAGCTGCTGAGCCTGACTTACAGCCGCACCGATGAGACGCAGGCCGACGGGCTGGGTCTGATCATGGCTGCCCAGGCCGGCTATGACCCCCGGGCCGGCGTGACGCTGTGGCAGAAGATGATGAAGGCCAGCGGCGGCAGCGGCCCGCCCAAGCTGCTGTCCACCCACCCCGCCAACACCGACCGCATCCGCGACATCGAAGGCCGGTTGCCGCGTGTGCAGCCGATGTTCGAAGCGGCCGCCAAACCGCGCGAGCGCTTTGGTCCTCCGCCTGCGGGCAAGGACTGAAGGGGCCTGTCAGGTGCCGCCCACGTAGGGATTGGTTCTTCGCTCGCGCCCGAAGGTGCTCTCTGGGCCGTGGCCGGGAATGAAGACGGTGTCGTCGCCCATGGGCCACAGGCGCTGGGTGATGCTGGCGATCAGGGTGTCGTGGTCGCCTTGCGGAAAGTCCGTGCGGCCGATGCTGCCGGCAAACAACACGTCGCCCACGAAGGCCCTCTGAGCTTGTTCGCTGTAGAACACCACGTGCCCTGGCGTGTGCCCGGGACAGTGGCGCACGGTCAACCGGCACTCACCCACGGTAACGGTGTCGCCATCGGCCAGCCAGCGCGTGGGCGTGAAGGGTTCGGCGGGTGGGAATCCGAACATGCGGCTTTGCTGCGGCAGGCCGTCGATCCAGAACTGGTCGCCCGGGTGCGGGCCGATGATGGGCAGGCCGTCTTCGCGCGCCAGCGTGCCGGTGCCGCCGGCGTGGTCGATGTGGGCGTGGGTCAGCAAGATGGCCTTGAGCTTCACGCCATGCCGCTGCGCGGCTTCGCGCAGGCGCGGCAACTCGCCCCCGGGGTCGATCACTGCGCCTTCCATGGTGCGGTCACACCACACCAGTGAGCAGTTCTGGGCGAAAGGCGTGACAGGCAGGGTTTCGTATCGCAGCATGGCCGAAATCATAGGCCGAGAGTTGCCGCCCGCCGCGCGGCTGCCCGGCTGGCCCGACGCCCCTGCAAGCTTGCATCCATGGGGCTTGCGTCCCCTCAAGCAGGGGTGGCCCAGGCTTCCTAGCATGGTTGTCAAGCGCGGCGGCCCGCGGGAAATGCCAGGGGGGGAACTTGAACCAAACCAGAACCAGGGTCCAGAACCACGGCGCAGGCAGTGCGCATTGGCGGCCAGGCAACCTCTTCGATGACGCGCCCGTGAGCCTGTTTACGGTGGACCGCCGGTTGGTGGTTCGGCGTGCCAACGAACAGGGCCGGCGTCTTCTGGGGGTGCAGCGCCAAAGTGCTGCGGTGGGTCGCCGCCTGCTGGACGGGCTGGACGACGCATCAGGCCACCGCCTGTTGTCGGCGCTGTCCCGACTGGCGCCAGCCGATGGCATGTCCATGGGTGAAGTGCGCTGGAAACGCAATCCCGGCGATCTGCGGGTGGTGCGTGTGGAGGCGCGCGCGCGCCCCAAGGGCGATGATGTGCTGCTGGCCTTCATCGACGTGACCGAGGCCCGCGCCCAGGCCGATAGTGCCGAGCACCGTGCCCGCCATGACGGACTGACCGGTCTGCCCAACCGCACCGCGGCGCTGGAGCGTCTGGACGGCGCCCTGCAGGCCGCTCGGGAAGGCCACGGGCGCGTGGCGGTGATGTTCGTCGACCTGGACCACTTCAAGGACCTGAACGACTCGCTGGGGCATGAAGCCGGGGACAGCCTGCTGTGCGAGGTCAGCGCCCGACTGTGCGCGGCGCTGCCCGCTCAGGCCGTGGCCGCGCGTCTGGGCGGGGACGAGTTTCTGGTGCTGCTGCCCGCTTTGCTGCCGGATGACGACCCCGCCGTTCTGGCGACACGGATGCACAGGCACCTGGGCCAGCCCCTGCAGTTGCGCGGCCGGGAGGTAAGGCCATCAGCCAGCGTGGGCATGAGCCTTTTTCCAACCCATGCCGACGATGCCCGGACCTTGCTTCGGCTGGCAGACCTGGCCCTCTACCGCGCCAAGCGAGACGGCCGCAACGCGGTGCGCCTGTACGAGCCGGGCATGGAGATGGGTTCTACAGGGCCGCTCGCAGGTCCGGCCCTGGCCGTATCGAACGTCTATACCGACTGAATCAATGGCTCATCCATTGAGCTACTGGAGGCAGACACTGTGCTCACCGGAATGTCCCGGTGCCCGCAGAGCTTGTCGCCATGTCGCAGATCGCCCTCCCGCTCGATTCCTGCCCCGATGCCAGGCCGTCCCTGAACGAAGCCGTCAGCCCCCACCCGTACGCGGAGCCGCAGGGCTTCGAGGCCGAGGGCTATCGCATCGGCTGGGAGCACGCGCGCTACCAGACCACGCCGCCAGCTGATCACCTGCACGCCGGGCATCCGGTGCGCCAGGGCTGGGAGGCCGGCCGTGCGGCCTTTGCCGGCCGCGCGCTGGCAGCCACCCGCGCGGCCAGGCTGTGGCTTGAGCTGCGCCTGCAGGCCTGGGTGCGCGGCCGCGCCTTCGATGAGCTGATGGTCACGCCGCGTTTCGTGGCGCAGATCGATGTCCCCATCTGCCCGGTGCTGCAGCGTCCCCTGAGTCATGGCGCGCAGGGTGCCAGCGCACTCACCGACGCCGTGGTCATGGCCTTGCATGAAGGGGCGGGCTGCGCCGCCGGCAATCTGGCCGTGGTGAGCCGGCGCGCCGCGCAGGCCCGCGCGGCGCTCTCTGCGCAGGAGATGGCGGAGGTCGTGCGCCGTCTGGAGGCGGGCGAGGCCGAGGAGGTGGCGGCGCTGGACTTGCCGGCCTGGCGCCGGCTGGCTGTGCTGGCCAGCCTGGCCACGCCCCCGGGCCGCGCCAGCTCAGGCGCGCTGGCAACCCCCGAACCGCTTCACGTAATGCCGCCGCCCCGGGTGTGCCTGTTGCACCCCCTGCAGGGCTTGCAGGCCCTGCTGACGCTGGTGTTCACCGCCCCGGCCTATGCACGCGCGCTCACCGACCTGGGCGCCCTGCTGCCGCATGCCCAGGCCCGCCGCGCCTACTTCCTGTTCATGAGCGCGATGCTGGCGCGCCGTCTGTCGGCCCGCGGTGCCGTGCCGCTTGAACAGCTGCGTACCGTGATGGAGCAGGCCTGGAGCCACCCACTGGTGCAACAGCGCTGGGCGGCCCTGGCCCAGACCCTGAAGCCGGCGCAGGCCGAGCGGGTGCTGCGTCTGGCCGCGCAGCGCAGTGCGGGCGGGCCGGGGGTGACCTGGCGCTGGACGGAAGAAGCCGCCGCCACCGAGGGCTGGGCCCTGGACACCCAGGGCCGCGTGGACGGCGACTTGCCGGCGCAGCCGGTCAGCGCAACAGCCGCCGCGCCTGTGTCGCGTCCAGCCCGATCGCGACCGCTCCACCCTTGGGCCGGTGGGGCAGCCCCGCGCGGTGCGGCGGGCTGGCCCACAGCGCCCACGCGCCGGCCTGCACGCGGTACCGCGTGAATTCGCCAAGGAACTCACTGCCCTCCACCACCCCGTCTCGAGCGACACATGCAGCTGCTGCAGCGCCGCCACGCAGGAGCGCAGCGCATAAGGCAGGCGCCTCACCGCGTAAGCCAGCATGATCAGCACCCAGGTGCTGGTCAGCAGGGTCTCGGTGCCGGGCAGGGTCACGCCTTTGAACAGCCGCAGGAGAAGGCCGCGAAGTGCCCGAGCGTGGGGCTGCCATCTGCCTCCACGAAGGCCGCATGAAACACCCGCGCCACCGGCAGCAGCAGGAACAACAGCAGGAAGGCGGCCACCGCGGCTGTGGCGAGCCAGACGGCGGGAGGGGCCTGCCTCATCGGCTGGACGCCGGTGCCGGGCCCACCCGCAAACGTTGCAGATCCAGCCCCGCTACATCCAACCGTGCGTGGCGTTCTGGAGCGTTGAACATGGGCAGGTGCACGGCAAAACCCTCGCGCACCCAGGCCGCCGGCACGCGCCCAATGCAGGCTAGGTGGTCAGGCCCCGTGGGCACGACAAGCCGCTGCCCCGTGGGGCTGGACAGGCGCATCGGCAGGTTGTTGCAGGTGGTGAACCCGAACAGTGGCCAGGCCTTGACAAGCACCGTGTCGTCTTCAGGCCGGTAGTCGCGCAGGGCCACCGTCACCCCATACCAGCGCCGCTCGGCCTCGGTGGAGATGAACTGAGCATCCGGCGGCTGGCCGTCGGCCGTGGGAGTGTCGATGTGTTCGCCGGCGTGAAGTGGCACCACCAGGCTGAGCAGCAGTGTGATGCCCAGCGGGCGCCACCCGGCTGACGATCGCCCAGCGGAACGCTCAGCAGAGGGCCCACCAGAACGCACCCAGGGGGTTGAGGTCGTTCTGCGCTGGCGACCCACAAAAAGACTCATGCAATTTATCGTATCAGCCACGGGTACCGATGGCTCTCAAGCCTCCGCTGCGGTCATCACCCTCGGTGGCGAGAAATCGCGCGGATGCCGATAGGCTTGTCGCATTCCCCAGAAAGACTCAAATTAGACATTAAAAAGATACAATAAGCTCCGAACAAAGTTCATATAAAGATACAAATGCTGGACCTCCACGACGCAATCATTCTGGGTGCTGTGCAGCAGACCGCTCAGCTGGCCTCTGAGGCGGCACTTCGCACGGGCTTGTCGCGCGTGGCGGCCTCGCGTCGCCTGCTGCGGCTGACGCAGGCGGGCTACCTGCTGCGGCAGGGGCAGGGCACACGGCCCACCTACCAATGGGGCCCTCGCCGCTTCTGGCGTGGCCAGGCTGCCGTGGAAGCGTTGCGCAACCGGGGCGGTGAGTTCGCGGTGTGGGAGCAGCACCTGGCCCCCTTGCTGCAAGACGTGCCGGTGCAGACGGCCAACCTGGTCAGCATCGCCTTCACCGAGATGCTGAACAACGCGCTGGACCATGCGCAGGCCACGCAGGTGGCCATGGGCTTGCACGTGGCCGATGGTCGGCTGCAGATGTTCGTGGCCGACGATGGCGTAGGCATCTTCCGGCACATCGCCCAGGCGCTGAACCTGTTTGATACCCGCCTGGCGTTGCTGGAGTTGGCCAAGGGCAAGTTCACCACCGCACCCGAGGGTCACTCGGGCATGGGCGTGTTCGTATCGGCCCGCATGCTGGACGGCTTTGCCATTGAGTCAGGCGGCATCGTCTTCGACCGCCGCATCGCCCCGGCCTCGCTGGCGCCCTTCAACTGGGTGGACGTCGCGCGCTGCCTCAGCGCCCCACCGGCCACTGTCGTGCGGATGGACCTGGACTTGGCCACAACGCGCACCGCCGCCGACGTCTACGCGCGGTACTTCGATCCTGATGAGGTGGGCGAAGAGGCCTTCCACACCACCGAGGTGCCCGTCCGGCTTGCCCAACTCAGCAGCCAGCTCATCTCCCGCTCGCAGGCCAAGTGGGTAGTGGAGCGTGCCACCCAGTTCCGCACCGTGGTGCTGGACTTCGAGGGCGTGGCCCTGGTGGGCCAGGCTTTCGCCGACGAAATCTTCCGTGTCTTTGCCACCGCTCACCCTGAAGTCAGGCTGTGCCGCATCAACGCCTCGCCCGAGGTGGAGAGATTGTTGCGGGGGTTTGGGGCGGGGGCTGCAACGAGCGGATAGCGCGGCGATGCGAATTCAGAACCCGAAGTCGCTTTGCAGTTTTCCCTGGCTGCCCGCATGATCCGGCCGCACTATCCGTCGAAGACATTTGCTTGCGCTGGTGGTGGGTGGATGTCCTCCACTTCCCCCGCCTTTTATTGACCAGTTAATAGCTGTATATTAAAGGCTCTTCGAGGCTCTCTGATCATCACGATGCCCGCCGACTCTGCCAGCCCCCGGTTCTCCATTCATGAGCTGGCCACTTTGGGCGGACTGCCCACGCGCACGGTTCGCTTCTACATCAGCGAAGGGCTGATTGATCGGCCCGAAGGGGCCAAGCGCGGGGCCTGGTACGAGGATCGTCATCTTCAGCAACTGCTTCGCATTCGTCGATGGTCCCAGGACGGGTTGAGTCTTGATCAGGTGCGCGATGCCCTGCAGTCGGCCAAGGTTGAAGGGCCGCCGCCTCGCGTTGTCAAGCCCGGCTCGGTAGACGTGTGGAGCCGCATCTGCTTGGCTGAAGGCCTTGAGTTACATGTGGAGCCGGGCCGCGTGGGTTTGTCACCCAAGCAGGTTCGTTCGCTGGCCAAAGAAGCACTCGTGGCAATGGATCGCGTCCGTACATCATGACGGCGCCGCGCCGACTGAAGTTTTCAAGAACCCAGAAGTGCTGTTGTATTGAACACAAATAACATACACAATTCCGGTTTGGTGAGTGTGGGTCGGTAGTATGTTCAGGGGGCACCATGTTTGAGTCATCGGGTGACGGGTTCTTGTTGAAAGCCATAAGCGGGGATGGCGAGCCCGTTCTGCAAGGGGTCCAGGTTCGGGGCCGTCTGGAGGGCTTGCTGTTCAGCGTCACGCTGCGACAGGCGTACCGCAACCTGAGTCAGCGCACGCTGGAAGTGGTCTACACCTTCCCGCTGCCCATCGACGCCGTCGTGCTCGGCATGGCTGCCGAGATTGGCCAGACGCGGCTGGAAGCCAAAGTGCTGCCCCGAGCTCAAGCGGAGGCCGTCTACGAATCCGCGCTTGAGGAGGGTGATCTGCCCATGATGCTGGAGGCGGGCAGCGGCGGGATGTACACCGCCAACCTCGGCAACCTCAAGGTTGACGAGGAGGTGGTTCTGGAATTGCGGTTCGCTCAGTTGGTCAAGTTCGACCAAGGCCGCTTGCGCCTCTCAGTCCCCATGACCGTCGCACCGCGGTATGGCAACGTCAGCTCGTCTGGGTTGGCACCGCACCAGGTGCCGGAAGTCCATCTGTATGCCGACTATCCGCTCGACTTTTCTGTCGAGATCGCGGGCGAACTGGCGGATGCCAAGTTGGAGTGCCCCACCCACCCGTCAGTGCAGGCGCGGCACGAAGGCTGCCGGGTTCTCACTTTGGATGAGAGCACCCGGTTGGATCGTGACGTGGTGCTGCTCGTTGAGCCCAGCCGTACCGCTTCAATCTGCGCATTGGCGCGGGATGACCATGGCAACCCCTCGGCGCGCACCCAAGTGGCCGTCGCCGCTTTCGAACTGCCCGAACGGCGGGACACAGGCGCCAGCGAAGAGCGCGGGATTCGGCTGAAGTTATTGGTGGACTGCTCAGGCTCCATGGCCGGCGACAGCATGGCTTCTGCCAAGCGGGCGTTGATGGGTGTGCTCAAGGTATTGGGTTCGCTGGACGAGGCCAGCTACAGCCGCTTTGGAGACAGGCTGGAAGTAGACGTACGGCCCGTGCGATGTGATCGCCGCGGCTTGCAAGCATTGAGCGCCGCCATCAGCGACACCGGCGCCAATTTGGGCGGCACCGCGATGAAGGCAGCGCTGTTGGGCACGCTCTCGCTCGCGCCCCTGGGGCGCGCAGGCTTATCGTCAGACCTCCTGTTGATCACCGATGGCGAGGTGTGGGACACGCAGGCCGTCATGGCGGCTGCCCAAGAGAAGGCACATCGGGTCTTTGTGCTGGGCGTGGGGTCGTCACCGGCCTACGACCTGCTCTCAAGGCTGGCGCAGGCCACTGGCGGAGCCTGTGAATTCGCAACGCCTGGTGAAAACCTGGAGGCCGCTGCGCTGCGCATGGTGCAGAGGATGCGACAACGCGCCTGGTCTGCGTTGTCGGTTGACTGGGGCAGGGCGCAGGCTCCGCTGTGGCAAGTGCCGGTGGCCAGCCAGGCCTTCGCCGGTGACACGGTGCTGGCGATGGCCGGCTTTGCCGACGACAGCCCTGCTGACGCCAACGCGGACGGTGCGCCCGGACCGCTCGCTCGTCTTTGGCACGGGGCCGGCGAAAGTCGACGTCTGCTGAGCGAGGCCACGGGCACCGTCGTAGTCGGCGGCGCCATGGGCAACGATCTCAGCCGGGTGCTCGGCGCAAGCCGATGGGCCCAGGCCCAGGGGTCTCCCATGTCGCATTCCGAGGGAGAGGCACAGCGCTTGGCGATGGCCTATCAACTGGTCAGCCCGCACACCCACTGTGTGCTGGTGCATAAACGAAGCGAGGCCGAGAAACCCGAAGACGAGGCGCAATTGCATCGGGTTCGGTCGATGCTGGCGGCTGGTTGGGGCGGTACCGGTTCGGTGCTTCGCGCTTGTGTCTCGCACAGTATCGACTCTCGTCGCGTCGCCGGGCCGTCGCCTGGCCTACCAACGCCATCTGTCTGGCGGATTGCCCGCACCGTCCTCCCGCCCGTTCAGTCCTACCCGTGGGCTGACATCGAGATCCCGGCCTATCTGCGTCATGAAGCCTTGGTAAAGCCGCCTGCTGAACTGGAGCTCGAATGGGCGCAGCCGACCGGGGCGTTTGCCACCCTGCGTCAAACTGCGCAAGCCCTTGACGACCACCTGTGCGCAGGCGGCGAACCGCCCCTCTCAAGGGTGATTGCCAGGCTGTTGGTGCATCCACGAGTGCAGGCCGCTATCGTCTCGTTAGAGCCGGCGGTTCCCAACGAAGCCCGCCGTTGGTACTTGCTCCACTTCTGGCTGTTCTTTGGCAGCAAGTTGGCCCGCCAAGATGTTTTGGAGGCCGGAGCGAAGCGATGGGGCCTCCCCCTTGAAACCATGGCAAAAGCCATGGAAACTCTGCGAGAGCATCTCGAGGCTGTTGAATTGGACTCTTGGGGTGACCAACGACAGATAAGGCTCACGAGAGCGTTATCGAAAGTCAGATTCAAAGCGCCAGCGCCGCTTCGGACCAAGGGATGGGAGCCGTTGGCGGCGTGCACGGATGCAATTGAGATTCCTGATTTTTTGAGGCAACAGGCAGATTGATTGGTTGAGCCGTTAACTGTGACTCAATAAATGCAAAATTATTGAGAATTGTAAACAGTCCTCTACCTTATGCCTAAATTGATTTAGGACCAGAATTTTATTC
>JBIKMY010000032.1:0-11214 GCA_044358945.1 Rubrivivax sp. | reverse complement strand
GCGGCCGATCACATCCGGCGTGAGCGCTGGCTCCAGGAGATCGAGGCCCAGTGGGGCCCGGCGCCGGGCAAGCAACTGAGCAATGGGCGCGGCATCCTGGTGCTGGGCCGGCAGTTCGGCCACGTGCTGGTGGCGGTCCAACCTTCGTTTGGTTACGAGGGAGACCCCATGCGCCTGCTCTTCGAGAAGGGCCTGGCTCCCACGCATGCCTTCTCGGCCTTCTACCGCTACCTGCGTGAGGACTTCGCAGCCCACGCCGTGCTGCACTTCGGCACCCACGGGGCGCTGGAATTCATGCCGGGCAAGCAAAGCGGCATGTCTGGCAGCTGCTGGCCTGACCGCCTGATTGGCGACCTGCCCAACGTCTACCTCTACGCCTCGAACAACCCCTCAGAAGGCGCCATCGCCAAGCGCCGCACCGGCGCCACTTTGGTGAGCTACCTGACACCGCCCGTGGCGCAGGCCGGGCTGTACCGCGGCCTGCTGGATCTGAAGACCTCGCTGGACCGCTTCCGCGGCCTGGCGCCAGGCGCTGGCGAGCGGGCCGAGCTGGCCGCACTGCTGCAATCCCAGGCTGCCGAGCTGCAACTGGCCGATGCCGAGCCCTTGTGGGACAGCAGCCCCGCCGGCGATGTGGACCACCGCGTGGCCCGCCTGGCCGAGCAGATGCTGGAGCTGGAATACACACTGATTCCGCATGGCCTGCACGTCACCGGGCGCGCACCGTCGGCCGCCGAGCGGGTGGACATGCTGATGGCGATGGCCGAATCCCTGCACGGCGCCGGCTCGCCCGCCCTGGCAGCCGGCACTCCTAGCGCCATGCCCTCCCGCGAGGCCGTGCAACTGCTGGTGGCAGGCCGCACGCCCGAGCAGGCGCTGGCAGCCTGCGGCCTGCGCCACGATGAGCAAGCACTGGCCACGCTGCGCGAGCTGGCTGACGCCGACCGCCACCTCGCCCAGGACACTGAAGTGGCCGGCCTGCTGCGCGCCCTGGACGGCCGCTACACGCGCCCGGCGCCGGGCGGCGACATCCTGCGCACGCCGGCGGTGTTGCCCACCGGGCGCAACCTTCACGGCTTCGACCCCTTCCGCATCCCCAGCGCCTTTGCCGTGCAAGACGGTGCCAAGCAGGCGCAGCGCCTGATCGAGCGCCACATCGCTGACGGCCACGCCCTGCCGGAGTCCATCGCCCTGGTGCTGTGGGGCAGCGACAACCTCAAGAACGAGGGCGCACCCATCGGCCAGGCCCTGGCCCTCATGGGCGCCCTGCCGCGCTTTGACAGCTACGGCCGCGTGGCCGGCGCCACCCTGATCCCGCTGGCCCAGCTGGGCCGCCCGCGCATTGACGTGGTGGTGACGCTGTCGGGCATCTTCCGCGACCTGATGCCGCTGCAGATCCGCGTGCTGGCCGAAGCCGCCTGGCTGTGCGCCAGTGCCGACGAGCCGGTGGACCAGAACTATGTACGCAAGCATGCCCTGGCTTACCAGCAGGAGCACGGCTGCACGCTGGAGGTGGCCTCGCTGCGCGTGTACGGCAACGCCGAAGGCGCCTACGGCTCCAACGTCAACAACCTGATCGAGAGCGGCAACTGGAGCGACGAGGACGAGCTGGCCGAGACCTACTCGCGCCGCAAGGGCTTCGCCTACGGCCGCAGCGGCCGCCCGGTGCAGCAAGGCGCGCTGCTGCAAAGCGTGCTGGCCGACGTGCAGCTGACCTACCAGAACCTGGACTCGGTCGAGCTGGGTGTCACCACGGTGGACAACTACTTCGACACGCTGGGCGGCATCACGCAGGCGGTCAAGCGCGCGAGGAATGGCGGCAAGGGCGGCGTGCCCCCGCCGGTGTACATCGGCGACCAGACCCGCGGCGAGGGCACCGTGCGCTCGCTGCGCGAACAGGTGGCGCTGGAGACCCGCACCCGCATGCTCAACCCCAAGTGGTACGAGGGCATGCTGGAGCACGGCTACGAGGGCGTGCGCCAGATCGAAGTGCATGTCACCAACACCATGGGTTGGTCGGCCACCACGGGTCAGGTGCAGCCCTGGGTCTACCAGCAGCTCACCGAGACCTTCATGCTCGATCCGGCCATGCGCGAGCGCCTGGCCAGCCTGAACCCCACTGCCTCAGCCCGGGTAGCCAACCGCCTGATCGAGGCCTATGAACGCCAGTACTGGCAGCCCGACGAGCGCACGCTCGAAGCGCTGCGCCAGGCCGGTGAAGAGCTGGAGGACCGCCTGGAGGGCGTCACCCCCGGCCCCACAACGCGCGCCAATGAAAGGGCAGCCGCATGACCATGACCGCCACCGTCCCCGTGACCCAGATCGGCCGCGGGGGCCGCCCTGCACCAGGCTCCCGCCCCGACGGTGAGGGCAGCGTCCAGGTGCAACTCGATCCCAGCATGAAGATCGGCACGGCCAAGGTCTTTGCCGTCTACGGCAAGGGCGGCATCGGCAAGAGCACCACCTCGTCCAACCTGAGTGCGGCGTTCTCCAAGCTCGGCAAGCGGGTGCTGCAGATCGGCTGCGACCCCAAGCACGACAGCACCTTCACGCTGACCAAGAAGATGCTGCCCACCGTCATCGACGTGCTGGAGACGGTGAACTTCCACGCCGAGGAGCTGCGCCCCGAGGACTTCGTCTTCGAGGGCTACAACGGCGTGATGTGCGTGGAAGCCGGTGGCCCGCCTGCGGGCACGGGCTGCGGCGGCTACGTGGTCGGTCAGACCGTCAAGCTGCTCAAGGAGCATCACCTGCTGGAAGACACCGACGTGGTGATCTTCGACGTGCTGGGTGACGTGGTGTGTGGTGGCTTTGCTGCACCGCTGCAGCACGCCGACCGAGCACTCATCGTCACGGCCAACGACTTCGACTCGATCTTCGCGATGAACCGCATCGTGCAGGCCATCGGCGCCAAGGCCAAGAACTACAACGTGCGCCTGGGCGGCGTGATCGCCAACCGCAGCGCGGCCACCGACCAGATCGACAAGTTCAACGATCGCATCGGCCTGCAGACCATGGCCCGTTTCCCGGACCTGGACGTCATCCGCCGCAGCCGGCTGAAAAAGTCCACGCTGTTCGAGATGGAGTCCTCCCCGGAGCTGGAGGCTGTGCAGCAGGAGTACCTGCGCCTGGCCGCCCGGCTGTGGGCCGGTGTGGAGCCGCTGAACGCCACAGCCTTGAAAGACCGCGACATCTTCGACCTGCTGGGATTCGACTGACCATGGACGTCCGCCAAGCCCAGTACCAGCAGCGCCGCGGGCAGATCGAAGACTACTTCGATCGCACCGCCGTCAAGGCCTGGGAGCAACTCACCTCCAACGCGCCTGTGGGTCGCATCCGCGCCACCGTGCGCGCCGGGCGCGACCGCATGCGCGCCACCCTGCTGGACTGGCTGCCGGCCGACCTGCATGGCGCGCGCCTGATGGACGCCGGTTGCGGCACGGGTGCCCTGGCGGTGGAGGCCGCGCGGCGTGGCGCGCAGGTGGTGGCCATCGACCTGTCGCCGCAGCTCGTGGACGTGGCACGCCAGCGCATCGCCGCCCTGCCCGACGGCACCGCCTTGCTGCAACGCATCGACCTGCGCAGCGGGGACATGCTGGACCCGGCACTTGGCAGCTTCGATCACGTGGTCGCCATGGACTCGCTGATCCACTACTCGATGTTCGACGCCGTGCGCCTGCTGGAGGCCTGGTCCTACCGCACGCGCAGCTCCATCGCCTTCACCTTTGCGCCGCGTAACCCGCTGTTGGTGGCCATGCGTTCGGTAGGGCGGCTGTTTCCCAGCAGCAACCGGGCACCCTGGATCGAGCCCATGTCGGAGGTGGAACTGCGCGCCATGGTGAAGCGCTCTACCGGGCTGGCGGATTGGCACAGCGGACGCACGCAGCGAATCTCCAGCGGCTTCTACACCTCCCAGGCCCTGGAGGTGGTGCGTTGAGCCTGGGCAAGCCGTCCAAGGGGCGCAAGCCCGTGGGGATGCGCGCCATCCAGGCGTGGTCTCGGCTGGGGCCGAAGTACCTGCCCTTTGCCGACGCCGCCAGCGCCGACCTGCCCTTGTCCCGCCTGTTGCGCCTGTCGCTGTTCCAGGTGACCGTGGGCATGGCCACGGCGCTGATGGTGGGCACGCTCAACCGCGTGATGATCGTGGAGCTGGGCGTGGCCGCCTGGCTGGTGGCCCTGATGGTGGGCCTGCCCGTGGTGGCCGCGCCCCTGCGGGCCTTCACCGGCTTTCGCTCCGATACCCACCGCTCGGCCTTCGGCTGGCGCCGTGTGCCCTTCATCTGGACGGGCACGATGCTGCAGTTCTTCGGGCTGGCCATCATGCCCTTTGCCGTGCTGCTGCTGTCCGGCGGGGGTGCTGTCGAGGTGCCTGCCTGGGTGGCACCGGCGGCCGCAGCCTTCGCCTTCCTGGTGGTAGGCATCGGCCTGCAGACCGCGCAGACCGCCGGCCTGGCCCTGGCCACGGATCAGGCCAGCGACGAGACCCGGCCCCGCGTGGTGGCGCTCATGTACGTGATGCTGCTGCTGGGCATGGTGGGCAGCGGCCTGGTCTTCAGCCTGCTGCTGGCCGATTTCTCGCCGCAGCGACTGGTGCAGGTGGTGCAAGGCAGCGCCGTCGTGACCCTGCTGGTCAACAGCGTGGCGCTTTGGAAACAGGAAGCGCGTGACCCCGCCCGCGCCGCAGCGCTCAAGGCCGAGCCCGAAGCGCCTTTCCTGCCGGCCTGGCAACGCTTCATCCGCAACGGCCGCGCGCGCCGCTTCCTCTGGGCAGTGGGACTGGGCACAGCCGCCTTCAACATGCAGGACATCGTGCTCGAGCCCTATGGCGGCGAGATCCTCGGCCTGTCGGTAGCCGAGACCAGCGCCCTAACGGCGGTGATGGCGCTGGGCTCGCTCATCGGCTTCGCCCTGGCCGCACGCCAGCTGTCCCGCGGCACAGACCCCATCCGGCTGGCCGCCTACGGCGCCCTGGCCGGGTTGCCGGCCTTCTCGGCCGTGATCTTCGCCGCGCCCATGGGTGCGGACTGGGTCTTCCGCGCCGGCTCCATGGGCATCGGCTTCGGCGGCGGCCTGTTCGCCGTGGGCACGCTGTCCGCGGCCATGCGCATGGAAGAGCGCGCCTTCGTCGGCCTGGCCCTGGGCGCCTGGGGTGCCGCGCTGCGCGACATCGCTTCGAGCCTGGCCACCCAAGGTGCCCTGGGCAGTGCCCTGGCCATGCCCGTCACCGGCTACAGCATCGTCTACCACGTGGAGATGCTGCTGCTTTTCGTCACCCTGGTTGCGATCGGACCCCTCGTCGGACGGTCCGCCGCAACCCCCACCGTACCGCGCAAGTTCGGCTTGGCCGACCTGCCGGGTTAGCCCCCTCGTCCCAAGGAGACACACCATGCAATTCGGCGCCATCACGGGCTATGTCGATCTGGCCCAGATCCTTCTCTACGCCTTCTGGCTGTTCTTTGCCGGGCTCATCTATTACCTCGTGCGCGAGGGCCACCGTGAGGGTTACCCCATGGAGTCCGACAGCATGGGCAACGCCACCATCAAAGGCTGGCCCATCCCCGAGCCCAAGACTTTCAAGCTCGCCGACGGATCGTCGGTGACGGTGCCGGAACTGCACCGCGAGGAGCCCAAGATCGCGGCCGTCTCCACCGGCGCCTCTCCCGGCTCGCCCATCGAGCCGGTGGGTGATGCCATGCTGTCCGGCGCCGGCCCTGGCGCCTGGTCCAACCGCGCCGACAAGCCGGACCTGGACCTGCACGGCCACCCGAAGATCGTGCCGCTGCGCGCCGCCAAGGGCTACGCGGTGTCCGAGAACGACCACGACCCGCGTGGTCTGCCGGTCAAGGGCGGCGACGGCAAGCTGGCTGGCACGGTGCGTGAGCTCTGGGTGGACCAGATGGAGATGATGTTCCGCTTCCTGGAGGTGGAAACCACCGCTGGCAAGACCGTGCTGCTGCCGGTGCCGTTCGCGCGCATCCGCCGCAACGAGATCGAGGTCAACTCCATCTTCGCGCACCACTTCGCCAACGTGCCCACCACCAAGCACCCGGACCAGATCACGCTGCTGGAGGAAGAGAAGATCACCGCCTACTTCGGCGCTGGCACCTTCTACGCCGAACCCAGCCGCAGCGAGCCGCTGATCTGAGCCCGCACTCGCCTGCCAACGTCACCAAAGAGGCGCAAGATGACCATCGAGAGCCACGGCCACGAGCATGAGCTGGAGCCGCAGTACGGGCTGCCCGAGCGACTGCCTGCCAACGAGAAGATCCTCTGGCAGGGTTCGCCCGACGCCAGGGTGCTGGCGCGCAGCGCCTTCCACATCCGCAAGTTGGCGCTGTACTTCGTGGCGCTGGTGGCGATCAACGCTGCCAGCGTGGTGACCGACGGCGCCACGGCGATGGACGTGCTGCTGGCGCTGGTGTGGCCGGCCGGCTTGAGCGCCCTGGCCTTGGGCGGCGTGTGGACACTGGCCTGGCTGACCGCGCGCACGGCGGTCTACACCGTGACGGACCGCCGGGTGGTGATGCGCATCGGCATCGTGCTGACGCTGACCTTCAACCTGCCGCTGCGCACACTCGAGACTGCGGCGATGCGCCAAGGGCCTGACGGTCATGGCGACATCGTGCTGGCGCTCAAGGGCCCGGACCACATCGCCTGGCTGCATCTGTGGCCGCACGCAAGGCCCTGGCATCTGACGCGCACGCAACCCATGCTGCGCGCCCTGCCACAGGTGGCGGAAGTGGCCACCCTGCTGCAAAAGGCCTGGTCGGCACAGACCGGCGGGGCGGTGGAGCCGCTGTCTGCACCGCCCGCAGGCCAGCAGGCGGAAAACAGCCAGCAGGGCTTGCAGCCCAGCATGGGTTGAGACCGCGCCCCGCTTGACACGGCACGCCTACCCTCTGAACGAAAGCCTCCGATGACCACCGTCCGCCGAACCGCCTCCGGTGCACCCGCCCCCGACAGCTTCCCGCGCTGGTTTCTGTTGGGCGCCACCGCGCTGGTGCTGTTCTCTCTGGCCAGCGTGGGCCTCGTGCGCTTGACGGGCAACGGGCCCGACCAGCGACGTGCTGCCGAACCCAGCACCTCGCAACGCGCACTGCGCTTTGAAGACCGCCCGGACGGCAGCATCGCCGTCGTCGATGGCCGCACGGGTGCGCTGGTGGCCTCTGTGCAGGGCGAGCAAGGCTTTCTGCGCGGCGCCCTGCGCGCGCTGTCGCGCGAGCGCAGGGCTCGGGGGCTCGGCCCGGAACAGCCCTTTGAACTGATTGCGCGGCCCGACGGCCGGCTCACGCTGGTGGATCCGGTGACCGATCAGCGCATCGACCTGGAGTCCTTCGGTCCGATCAACGCCGGCAAGTTCGCCACCCTGCTGGAGCCGGCGGCGCGTCCCTGATCCTGACACCCCTTCAACTCCCGACTGGAACACCATGAGTGCTGCCACCCACACCATCCAGAGCCGCGAAGAAGCCGCACGCCGCGCCAAGACCGAGTCGCTGATCAGCCCGCGCTTCTACACGACGGACTTCGACGCCATGGACCGGCTGGACGTCTCCGCCATCCGGGCCGAGTGGGACCTGATGATGAAGGAGTACGAAGGCGACAACAACCAGGACCACTTCCAGCGCGACGCCAAGTTCACCGAAGAGGTGCACGAAGTGTTCTCGCAGGTCTCACCCGAGCTGCGCCAGGAGTTCCTGGATTTCCTGATCACCTCGGTGACCAGCGAGTTCAGCGGCTGCATCCTGTACAAGGAGATCGAGAAGCACGTCTCCAACCCCGACATCAAGCAGCTGATGCACTACATGGCGCGCGACGAATCGCGCCACGCCGGCTTCATCAACCAGAGCCTGAAGGATTTCGGGCTGGGCCTGGACCTGGGCGACCTGAAGCGCACCAAGGCCTACACCTACTTCAAGCCCAAATACATCTTCTACGCCACCTACTTGTCGGAGAAGATCGGCTACGCCCGCTACATCACCATCTTCCGCCAGCTGGAGCGCCACCCCGACAAGCGCTTCCACCCGATCTTCCGCTGGTTCGAACGCTGGTGCAACGACGAATTCCGGCACGGCGAATCGTTCGCGCTCATCATGCGGGCACACCCGCATCTGCTGCGCGGCCTGAACGTGTACTGGATCCGCTTCTTCCTGCTGGCGGTGTACGCCACCATGTACGTGCGAGACCACACACGGCCCATGCTGCACAACGCCATGGGCCTGGACTCCTCCAAGTACGACTACCAGGTGTTCGACATCACCACCGAGATCAGCAAACAGGTGTTTCCGGTGTCGCTGGACACCAACCTGCCTGCCTTCCGCGCAGGGCTGGAACGCCTGCACCAGATCCAGGTCTCGTTCAACGAAGCCAAGGCCCGCGGTGGCCTGGTGGGCAAGCTCAAGCAGGCCGGCCTGGCCCTGGCGGGCGTGGCGACCTTCGCCAAGCTGTACTTCCTGCCGGTCAAGCGCCATGCGCTGCCCGAGCAGGTGCGCATGGCGCCGGCCTGGTGAGATCGCGCCCGGCACCTGCCGCTGGGGCCCACCGCAGGCCGGGCAGCTCCGCATGAACGGGCCTGGACGCTCATGAGCAGCCTCGTCGCGGCGGCGGCCTTCGCCATATTCATCTGGTGGTTCAGCACCGGCTTGGTGCTGCTGCTCAACCGTCTGTCACGCACAGGGGTGCGGGCCAGCCAGACCGCGTCCACCCTGCTGCTGCTCGGTGCGCTGGTAGGGCTGAACCACACCGCCGACCAGACCGACCTCGCCTCGGCCTACTGCGCCTTCACCTGCGCGCTGCTGGCCTGGGGCTGGAACGAGCTGAGCTTCCTGACGGGCTGGATCACCGGCCCGCGCAAGTCCGCCATCGCGCCCGAACTCTCAGGCTGGCCGCGCTTCACGGAATCGGTACGCGCCATCCTGTGGCACGAGATCGGCATCCTCGCGGTGGGCGCGCTGATCATCGGCGTGACCTGGGGGCACCCCAACCAGATCGGCACGGGCACCTTCCTGGTGCTGTGGCTGCTGCGCACCAGCGCCAAGCTCAACCTGTTCTGGGGCGTGCGCAACCTGAGCGAACAGTTCCTGCCTGCGCACCTGTCCTACCTGGAAAGCTTCTTCCGCCGCCGAGCCATGAACGCCTTCTGGCCCGTCTCCGTGGCCGCCGCCTGCGGCGGTCTGGCCTGGCTCATCTCCCGCGCGCTGGACCCGGCCACCACCGCGCCTCAGGCGGTGGGGCTCACCCTGGTGAGCACGCTGCTGGCCATGGCCATCGTCGAACACCTGATGCTGGTGTTGCCCCTGGACACGACCGCCTTGTGGCGCTGGGCCTTGCGGCCGGACAAGCGCGGCCAGGAATTTGTGTCCGGCCTGCGGTCCGAGCCGCCGCTACCATGAGCGCTTCCCCACGTCCCCCTCCCAAGCACCGATGACCAGCCCCCTTGCGACCTCCTCCCACAAGGCCACCGCCGACGCCCCGCTTGCCCTGGTCATCGGCAGCGGCTTCGGCGGGATGGCCGCGGCCATCCGCCTGGCCGTGCGCGGCTGGCGGGTGCAGGTGCTTGAAAAGCTCGATGCCCCCGGCGGACGGGCCTATGTGTGGAAGCAGGACGGCTTCAGCTTTGACGCTGGCCCCACCATCATCACCGCGCCTTTCCTTCTGGACGAACTCTGGGCCACGGCCGGGCGCAAGTTCTCCGACGACGTCGAGCTCAAGCTCATGGACCCGTTCTACCGGATCCGCTTCGACGACGGCAGCTGGTTCGACTACTGCGGCGATGCCCAGCGCATGCGCGACGAGGTGGCCCGCTTCAGCCCGGAAGACCTGCCCGGCTACGAGCGCTTTCTTGAAGAGGCGGCCAAGTGCTACCAGCTCGGCTTCATCGAACTGGGGCAGATCGCCTACAACACGCTCAATGATCTGATCTGGGCCGTGCCCAACATGCTCAAGATGAAGGGCTGGAACAGCATCTACCGGATGGCCTGCCAGCACTTCAAGAATCCCAAGCTGCGCGTGGTGTTCAGCTTCCACCCCTTGCTGATTGGTGGCAACCCGCTGGCCGTGACCTGCATCTACAGCCTGATCAACACCCTGGAGCGGCGCTTTGGCGTGCACTGGGCCATGGGCGGCACGGGCGCCATCATCCGCGCCATGGTCAAGCTGCTGGAAGACCTGGGCGGGCAGGTGCGCTATGACGCCGAGGTGCGCAAGATCGACGTGCAGCCCGGCCCCGAGGGCAAGCCCATGGCCACAGGCGTGACGCTGGCCAGCGGCGAGCGCATCCCGGCAGCCATCGTCGTGTCCAACGCCGACACCATGTGGACCTACCGCCACATGATCGAGCCGCAGTACCGCAAGCGCTGGACCGATGCGCGCATCGAGCGCGGGCGGCACTCCATGAGCCTGTTCGTCTGGTACTTCGGCACGAACCGGCGCTGGGACGACGTGCCGCACCACATGATGGTGCTGGGCCCCCGGTATGAAGAGCTGCTCAAGGACATCTTCAAGCGCCATAAGGTACCCAAGGACTTCAGCCTCTACCTGCACCGCCCGAGCGCCAGCGACCCTTCCGTGGCGCCGCCCGGCTGCGATGCCTTCTACGTGCTCAGCCCCGTGTCGCACCTGGACAGCGGTACCGACTGGCCCGCCACGGCCGAGAGCTACCGCCTGGCCGTGCAGGAGGCGCTGGAGCGCACCGTGCTGCCGGGCCTGTCGCAGCACGTGGTGACCTCCCGCGTGACCACGCCGCAAGACTTCCAGGACCGGCTGCTGTCGTTCAAGGGCGCTGCCTTCGGCATGGAGCCGCTGCTGCTGCAAAGCGCCTGGTTCCGCCCGCACAACCGCAGCGAAGACGTGGAGCGTCTTTTTGTGGTCGGCGCCGGCACCCACCCGGGCGCCGGCGTGCCGGGTGTGCTGATGTCGGCCCGCACGCTGGAGCAGGTGCTGCCCGATGTGAAGGCCTTTGCCTGAACGCGCGCGCGCACCGAAGCCCGCAATCCCTCCATCTCGACCCGACTGCAGCCCACAGGACAGACCCATGACAGCCCCTCATCCCCTGTCTGCGCGGTCTGCCGCGCCGCCTGAGACCACCGGCCTGGACGCGGGTATCGGGCCCGACCCTGCCCTGATGCAGCCCCTGGACGCTGAGGCGCGCAAGGCGCTCATGCGCGGGGGCTCCAAGACCTTCTTCGCCGCCTCGCTGCTGCTGCCCGCCAGGGTGCG
>JBIKMY010000371.1:0-2830 GCA_044358945.1 Rubrivivax sp. | reverse complement strand
TGCGGGGACCCCTTGACGCCTGCTTCTACACTGCTGTGCATGAAGCCTGCCACCTTGCATCCGCAACGCCTGGACGTGCCCAAGTTCGCGCGAGCAGGCGCCCGCCTGGAGGGTCAGGAGCCTCTGAACAAGATGCGACGCCTGTCCGAGGGCACTTGCCCGCCCGATGACGCGGCAGACGGGTTTGTGCGCTGGAGCGCAGAGGGATCTCAGCGCGACGTGCTGGGCGGTCCGCCGGAATGGCGACTGCGGTTGCGAGCGCACGCAACCGTATGGCTGAACTGTCAGCGCTGCCTGCAACCCATGGCCGTGGAACTCACGGTGGACCGCGTGTTCAGGTTCGCGCGCAACGATGAGGAGGCGGCAGAGCTTGACGAGGTGTCTGAGGACGAAGATGTCCTGGCCCTGGGTCGGTCCCTGGATCTGTTGAGCCTGGTCGAGGACGAACTGATCATGGCGCTGCCCATCGTGCCGCGCCACGAGGCCTGCCCGCAGCCCTTGCAGGCGCCCGAGCCTTCTGGCGCGCAGACGGCTGCACGCAAAGCGGACTCTGCACAGCCGGGCCCCGGTGAAGAAGATGTAACGGCCCGCCCCAATCCCTTTGCGGTGCTCGGCGCACTCAAGCGACAGCGGTCCTCGTGAAGCCTGCGGAAGGGGATAGAATCGCAGGCTTTTCGTCCGGTGCTCGGGACTGCGCGCCCGCGCCACGCCTGCCAGGCATTACCAGACGCTACCAGACACCACCAGAAGCTCCAGGAGTTCCTCATGGCCGTTCAGCAGAACAAGAAGTCGCCTTCCAAGCGCGGAATGCACCGTTCGCACAATGCCCTTGGCACCCCCGGCACCGCCGTGGAGCCGACCACGGGCGAGGTGCACCTGCGCCACCACATCAGCCCGACCGGTTTCTACCGGGGCCGCAAGGTGCTCAAGACCAAGGCTGACGCCTGATCATTGACGGCTCGGCAACGTTGCGCCATTTGGCGCCTCATGGCCGGACACGGTACCTTCACAGATGTTTCCCGCCCAGAGCGCCGCACGGCGCGTCTGGGCGTTTGTACTGGTGCGCGGGCATTGCGCTGAGGCGTCCGCGCAGTTCACACCATGCAGAGTCGTCCTGAGCCCCTGACCGAGGTGCGGCTGTCGGTCGATTGCATGGGCGGCGATCACGGCCCGCCCGTCACGCTGCCGGCGTGCAAGGCTTTCCTGGATCGACACCCCGATGCCCGGTTGATTCTGGTGGGCACCGAGGAGGCCTTGCGTGCGGCTCGATCCTGGCCGCGCGCCACCTGCGTGGTCGCCACCGAGGTGGTGACCATGGACGATTCCGTGGAGGTGGCACTGCGCAAGAAGCGCGACTCCTCGATGCGGGTGGCCATCTCGCAGGTCAAGCCCTCGGAAGAGGGCGCTCGCGCGGCGGATGCCTGCGTGTCCGCCGGCAACACCGGGGCGCTCATGGCGGTGGCGCGGTATGTTCTGAAGACCTTGGATGGCATAGACCGTCCGGCCATCGCCACCGTGATGCCGCACCGCCGCGGCGGATTCACCACGGTGCTGGATCTCGGCGCGAACGTGGATTGCAGCGCCGAGCACCTGCTGCAGTTTGCCTTGATGGGCAGCGCACTCGTCTCCGCCGTTGAAGGCCGGGAAGATCCGTCGGTGGGCCTGCTCAACATCGGGGAAGAGGCCATCAAGGGCAGCGAGACCATCAAGGCTGCCGCCGAGCTGCTGCGCCAGGCCGCTGCGCAGGGGCGCATCAGCTTTCACGGCAACGTGGAAGGCAACGACATCTTCAAGGGCACCACCGACATCGTGGTCTGCGACGGCTTTGTCGGCAACGTGCTGCTCAAGACCTCCGAAGGGCTGGCGTCCATGATGGGCGAATTCATACGCCAGGAGTTCACCCGGGGCTGGACAGACCGGTTGGCCGCGCTGGTGGCGATGCCGGTGCTGCGCCGCTTCAAGCAACGCGTGGACCACAGGCGCTACAACGGCGCGGCGTTGCTGGGGCTGCGGGGGTTGGTGTTCAAGAGCCATGGCTCGGCCGACGCTTTCGCGTTCGAGAACGCGCTGGACCGCGCCTACGATGCGGCGCGCAACCGGCTGCTGGAGCGGGTGGAGCGGCGCATCGCCCAGAATGTCGTGGCCGGTAGCGCCCCTGATGCTGCTCCCGAATCCGATCAGGTCACCCCATCTCCCGTCCCATGACCACCTTGCCGCCCTACGCCCGCATCACCGGCACCGGCAGCTATCTGCCCCCTCGGCGCCTGTCGAACGCCGACATGGTCGAGCTCCTGGCGCAGCGCGGCCTGGAGACCAGCGACGAGTGGATCGTCGAGCGCACCGGCATCCGTGCGCGGCACTTTGTCGATGACGGTGTGAATGCCAGTGATCTGGCGGCCGAAGCCTCGCGTCGCGCCTTGCAGGCAGCGGGCTGTCAGGCCGCGGACATCGACCTCATCATCGTGGCGACGTCCACCCCGGACATGGTGTTTCCCTCCACCGCCGCCATCCTGCAGCACAAGCTGGGCGTGGCGGGCTGTCCCGCCTTTGATCTGCAGGCCGTGTGCTCGGGCTTCGTCTACGCCCTGACCGTGGCCGACTCGATGATCCGCTCTGGCGGCGCCCGCAAGGCCCTGGTGGTGGGTGCCGAGGTGTTCTCCCGCATCCTGGACTTCCAGGACCGCACCACCTGCGTGCTGTTTGGCGACGGCGCCGGTGCCGTGGTGCTGGAGGCCAGCGACACCCCGGGCATCCTGGCCACCGAACTGCATGCCGACGGCAGCCACGTGGGCATCCTGTGTGTGCCGGGCACCGTGGCCGGCGGGCAGGT
>JBIKMY010000031.1:0-11245 GCA_044358945.1 Rubrivivax sp. | reverse complement strand
CGAGAAGGCTGAAGTTGTGGAGGGCAGCGACAAGTTGCTGCGCCTGACGCTGGACGTGGGCGAGGGGCGGCTGCGCAACGTGTTCTCCGGCATCCGCAGCGCCTACAAGCCCGAAGACCTGCAGGGCAAGCTCACCGTGATGGTGGCCAACCTCGCGCCGCGCAAGATGAAGTTCGGCGTGTCCGAGGGCATGGTGCTGGCCGCCAGCCACGCCGATGGCAAGGCCCATCCGGGCATCTTCGTCCTGGAACCGGGGCCGGGCGCGCAACCCGGCATGCGGGTGCGCTGAGCACCGCAAGACCTCGCCAGCGAGCCGACGCCACGTGCAACTGCGGCTCCACCCCTTCCGCCCTCGGCTGCTGGACAGCCTGAAGACCTACGACCGCCGCCGCCTAGGTGCTGATATCGGTGCCGGGGTCACCGTGGGGATCGTGGCCCTGCCGCTGGCCATGGCCTTTGCCATTGCTTCCGGCCTGAAACCCGAAGCGGGGCTGTTCACGGCCATCATCGCGGGTTTCCTGATCTCCGCGCTGGGCGGCTCCAGCGTACAGATCGGCGGGCCGGCCGGCGCCTTCATCGTCATCGTCTACGGCATCGTGGAACGCTACGGGCTGGCCAACCTGCTCATCTCCACCGCGCTGGCCGGCGTGCTGCTTTTCCTCATGGGCTGGCTGCGCCTGGGCGCCCTCGTTCGCTACATCCCGGTGTCCATCGTCATCGGCTTCACCAACGGCATCGCCGTGCTGATCGGGCTGTCGCAGGTGAAGGACCTGCTGGGCCTGCAGATCGACAAGCTGCCGGCCGATTTCTTTACCCAGATCGGCGCGCTGGCCTCCCATGTGCACACGCTGAACCCGGTGGCGCTGCTGGTGGGCCTGGGATGCACCGCCGTGGTGGTGCTGTGGCCCAAGTCTTACCAGATGGACACGGCGCCTCAAGGCCCCTGGGCTCGGTTCAAACGCAAGGCCGCGCACGTGCCGGGCACCATCATCGCCCTGGCCGGCGCCACGGTGCTGACCGCCGGCCTGCAGCTGCCGCTGGAAACCATAGGCTCGCGCTTTGGCGGCATCCCCCAGACGCTACCCAGCTTCGCCCTGCCCGAGTTCAGTTGGGCCAGCGCCCAGCAACTGCTGATGCCCACCCTGACCATTGCGCTGCTGGGCGCCATCGAGTCGCTGCTGTGCGCCCGGGTGGCCGACAACCTCACCGACCACCCCCGGCACGACCCGAACCAGGAGTTGATGGCCCAGGGCGTGGCCAACCTGGTCAGCCCGCTGTTCGGCGGCATGCCCGCCACCGGCACCATCGCCCGCACCGTCACCAACGTGCGGGCAGGTGCCACCAGCCCGGTGGCCGGCATGGTGCATGCGCTCTCGCTCCTGCTGGTCATGGTGGTCGCCGCGCCGCTGGCCTTGCATGTCCCGCTGGCCGCGCTTGCGGGCATTCTGCTGTTCGTGGCCTGGAACATGGGCGAGTGGCGCGCTTTCGCCGACGCCCGGCGCTTCAACCTGCCCTACTGCACCGTGCTGTTCGGCACCTTCGTGCTCACCGTCGTGCTCGATCTCACCGTGGCGGTGGAGGTGGGCCTCGTGCTGGCCTGCGTGTTCTTCATCTGGCGCATGGGCAGCCTGTTCAAGGTGGAGGCGCGCAGCGGCGAGGGCCTGCCCACGGGGCTGGCGCCGCACACGCAGGTCTTCGACCTCTACGGCGCGCTGTTCTTCGGGGCCGTGGCCCAGGTGGAAGACCTGTCTCAGCGCCTGTCCCCGGACACGCGGCATGTGGTGCTGGACATGCACCGACTGGTCTCGATGGACACCTCGGGCCTGGAAGCGCTCAGGCAATTGCACCGCAGCATGCAACGCCTGGACGTGAGCCTGCGGCTGGTGGACGTGAACGAGCAGCCGCTGTCGCTGATCCGCCGCTCCGGCTTCGAACAAACCCTGGGGGCCGACCGGATAGCGCGCGACTGGGCGACGCTGGCCGCCGGTCAGGCTGCGGCATGTCAGGTACCGGCAGGCCCGGCCGCTTAAACTGACCGTTGTTTTTTCCTGACCTGACACCCTGCCATGCCGCTGTTCTGGAAACCTTATCGATCAGACGTCACCCAGTTCATTGAGCAGTTGAAGGCGCAGCGCCCCTCACTCGAAGACGAGCAACGGCGCGGCCGCGCCCTGCTGTGGGACCGCCCGGTGGACCGGGAGGCGCAAGGCGAGTGGCAAGAGGCCCGCGTGGCCCAGCAGCCCTACGTCTACCAGACCAAGTCCTGACCCGCTGACCCGGCCTCGGGGCTCACGCCATGACCCAGGAACCGACGTCGCAGGCGCTCGCGGACTTGTCCGCTGCGCCGCTGCAGACCACGCCCGAAGTGGTGGACCAGGTGGCCCTGGCTCGTCTGTACGGTGAGCCCCTCTTCCAGCTTCCTCAGGACCTGTACATCCCGCCGGATGCGCTGGAGGTCTTCCTGGAAGCGTTCGAGGGTCCGCTGGACCTGCTGCTGTATCTGATCCGCAAGCAGAACTTCAATATCCTGGACATCCCGCTGGCCGACGTCACGCGCCAGTACCTGAACTACGTCGAGCAGATCCGCAAGCACAACCTGGAACTGGCCTCGGAGTACCTGCTGATGGCAGCCATGCTGATCGAAATCAAGTCGCGCATGCTGCTGCCGCCCCGCAAGACTGACGATGGCAAGGAACCCGAGGATCCGCGTGCGGATCTGGTGCGTCGCCTGCTGGAGTACGAGCGCATCAAGCTCGCCGCGGCGCAGCTGGACGAGCTGCCCATGCTGGGTCGGGATGTCCTGCGCGTGCAGGTGATGGTGGAGCAGAGCCTGACCCCGCGCCTGCCGGACGTGGACCCGGCAGACCTGCGCGCCGCCTGGGCCGATATCCTGCAGCGCGCCCGGCTCAACCAGCACCACCGCATCACGCGCGAACAGCTCTCGGTGCGTGAGTACATGAGCCAGGTGCTCAGGCGCCTGCAGGGTCGCCGTTTCGTGGAGTTCCAGGACCTTTTCGACACCACCCGCGGGCAAGCCGTGGTCGTCGTGACCTTCATCGCGATGCTTGAGCTGTGCCGGGAACGCCTGCTGGAAGTGACACAGGCCGAGGCCTTCGCGCCCATCTACGTGCGCCTGTCCTACACGCCGAACTGAGCCCCCAACAGCTGGCGGATGGTCGCCAGCAACGGTTCGGGCAACACCGGCTTGACCAGACACTCCAGGGAACCATCGCTGAGAGCATTGGCCATGGCCGCACGCTTATCGCCCGTGATCAGCAGGGTGGGCACCGGACGGCTGGGCCAGGCCTGACGCACCCGCTGCAGGGCGATCAGGCCATCCCCCGGCCTGGGCAGGTGGTAGTCCAGCATCAGCAGGTCAGGCCGCTGCGCCTGGGGCCCCTCCAGCCATCGCGTCAGGGTATCGATGTCGGCAAAGGCCTGGACGGTGGCTCCCCAGGCTTCCAGCAGCAGCACCAGCCCGGTCCGCGCGGCGTGGTCATCGTCCACCACCAGAATGCGACACGCCGGCAATCGACCCGCCTGGGTGGCCGGATGGTTGACCGCAGGCGCCGAGGCCTGGGACGCCTGCAAGGGTGGGGCGCAGGACGGCTCGGACCCGCTGCCTGCCGTGGGCCGGTCGGCCAGAGCCGCAAAGTGCTCATCGATCAGTCGCTCCAGGGCCACGGCCGCATCGGCAATGCCTGCCACCAGCGGCTGCTGCAAGGCGCTGAGCGGCTGCATCTTCAAGGCTTCGCAGAACAGGCCCAGGGCGTTCAGGGGCTGACGCAGGGCGTGATGCTGAGCCCGCCAGGCGTCCGGTGCCGCGCCCGGTGCCGGGTCAGGTGCGGCCTGCGACCCGCCGGCCTCAGCCATGGTGGCCGCGCCGCCAGGAGACGGCGCCCGGCTGCCCCTGGGACATACGGCTGACGGCCAGCACCGCCTGCGTTCGGCTGGTCACGTTCAAGGCGCGCAGCACAGAGGCGACATGGTCCTTTACCGTGTCCACCGACAGGCTGAGTTCCCGCGCGATCAGCTTGTTGGGCAGCCCCTTGAGCAGTCCAGACAGCACGTCGTGCTGACGCGGCGTCAGCCCCAGGTGCTCCAGCGATTTCGCCACCGCGCCTGGCGCATCCTGCAGGCCCACCGCCCCCGCCGGGCGCCCGCGGTTGGGACCGAACAGATGCTGCGGCACGAACAGCCCACCCGACATCACGATGCGCAAGGCCTCCACCAACGCCTCGGTCGAAGCCCGCTTGGGGATGTATCCCATGGCGCCCAGGTCCAGGGCGCGCACCACGTCACCCGCGTTCTCCGACGCCGACAGGATGACCACAGGCACCTGCGGATGCGCCTGGCGCATCTGCGCCAGTACCTCGAAGCCATCGGCATCGCCCAGCACCAGGTCGAGCAGCGCCAGGTCGAAACCCGGTGCATCCCGCAGGCAAGCCCAGGCCTGCTCGGCGCTCTGCGCGCCCGTGACAGCAATGTCGTTCCCCAACCCGCTGATGACGGCCTGCATGGCGGTCAAGATCAACGGATGATCATCGATCAGCAGCACCTTCATCGGGGCCTCCCGGCGGGTCTACGCACCCGTCACGCCTGGATGTTACGGGGCTTGCGGCCGGTCAGCGGTCCGTGAAAGCCCGCAAACGCCGTGCATGCCGGGCGGTGGCTCCCGGCGCACTCAGCACAGCCCGTCCCAGAGCAACTTCAACCCGGTCAGCAGCATGCCCGTGTAGGCCAGGCGGTAGAACCAGGTGTTGCTGACATGACGCGTCATCCACACGCCCAGCCACACGCCGGCTGGCGCCAGCGGCAACAGCACCAGGGCGGTGGCCATGTTGCGCAGATCGATCAGCCCGAGCGCCGAGAACGGAACCCACTTCGCCACGTTGACGGCGCCAAAGAAGACCGCCATGGTGCCGCTGTAGGCCAGCGGGGGCAGTTTCTGCGGCAGCATGTAGGCCGCCAAGGGCGGGACGCCCGCATGCGCCACAAAACTGGTGAACCCCGACACCGTGGCGCAGGCCGAGCCCACCCAGGGCGGCGCCGGCGGGGCGTCCTGCCGCGGGGGGAAAAGCAGGCGCTGCGCCAGAAACGCCAACGTGAGCGCGCCAGTAAGGCCTGCCACCGCAGGGCCCGACAGCACGCCGAACAGGGCCCAGCCCACCACCGTACCGGCAATGCCCCAGGGCACCACACGCCGCACCAGGGCGCGATCACGGTGTCTCCACAGTTGCTGCAACGTGGCAGCGTCCATCACCATCAACAGCGGCAGCATGATGGCCGCTGCCTGGGGCACGGGAATGACCAGGGCCATCATCGGCGTGGCCAGGGAGCCGAAGCCGCTGGCAAAGCCGCTCTTGCTCAAGCCCACCAGAAGCACCGCGGGCACCGCCACGGCATAGAACCATGGGTCGTTCAGCAGGGGCAGCTGGCCCCACCAGGTGTCGGTCAACAGGTCATTCCTTGATTCGATACACCGCCTTGCAGCACGTTGCGCAAGGCGTGGACAATTCTGGCGTGTTCCAGCCCTCTCAGCACGACGTCAGACGCTTCTTTTGCGAGGTGTGGCGCAAGCATGGCGCCGGTCTGCCGCTGGACGCGATGGAGTCACAGGCCGCACCCTGGGTAGCCGATCACCCTGAATACGCGGGCGACCTGGCCAACCTGGACGCCGCCCTGGCCGCGGTCTACACGGTCGAAGACGGGCGCACCAACCCCTTTCTGCACCTCAGCATGCACCTGAGCATCGCCGAGCAGGTGTCCATCGACCAACCCAGTGGCATCCGCCAGGCTGTGCAACTGCTGGCCAACCGACTGGGCTCGCTGCACGAGGCGCACCACCAGGTCATGGAATGCCTGGGCGAGATGATCTGGGCCTCGCAACGCAGCGGTCTGCCACCCGACGGCCCCGCCTACATCGAGGCCGTGCGACGCCGCGCAACCGCGCGGCCGTGACCCACCTGCCCAGGTGCGAGTGACGAAGTCGCACCGGCGCCATCAGCGCGACGGCGATGCCGGCCGTTCAAGCCGGGGGATAGCCTTCTTGCGCCAGTGCTGCGGCCAGCGCCTGTGCGGTTTGCGTCGACTCGATCACCACCTTGTGCGTGGGCAGGTCGATCTGGAGTTGCGCCGCGGGGTCCAGTTGCTGGACGGTGGCGGTCACGGTCTTGACGCAATGTCCGCAGGTCATGTCCGGCAGGACGAACTCGATGGTCATGGCTTGTTCCTTGTCAAGGCTCAGAAGGTGTGAACCCCCGCATGCCGGCTTAGAGTACATGCGTGGCTGACCATACCCTGAATATCGATGGCATGACCTGCGCCTCGTGCGTGTCACGCGTGGAAAAGGCACTGGGTCGGGTGCCAGGTGTGCAGGAGGCCAGCGTAAACCTCGCCACCGAGCAGGCGCAGGTCCGGGCCGAACCCACTACCGATCCGCAACTGCTGCTGACGGCCGTCCGGCGCGCCGGCTACGAGGCCAGCCTGGTGGGGCCCGACGCGGACGTGCTCAAGGCGCCCGTACGGCGCGTCCACGACGAGGGCTGGAAGGTGGCTCTGGCGGCGGGCCTGTCCCTGCCGCTCATGGTGCCCATGGTGGGCGACCTGCTGGGCCAGCACTGGATGTGGCCGGCCTGGGTGCAAGCCCTGCTGGCTGCGCCGGTGCAGTTCTGGCTGGGCGCGCGCTTCTACCGCGCCGGCTGGGCGGCCTTGAAGGCTGGGGCCGGCAACATGGATTTGCTGGTGGCCATCGGCACCAGCGCCGCCTTCGGCCTGAGCCTGGCGCTGTGGTGGCAGGCGCCCGCCGGACAGATGCCGCACCTTTACTTCGAGAGCGCGGCCGTGGTCATCACGCTGGTGATGCTGGGCAAGTGGCTGGAATCGCGCGCCAAGCGGCAGACCCTGGCGGCGCTGGAGGCACTGCGCCGCTTGCGGCCCGAGACGGCTCGCGTGCGCAAGCATGGCGCCGAGGCCGAGGTGCCCTTGTCTGCCGTGCGTGTGGGCATGGAGCTGGTGATCCGCCCGGGCGAGCGCGTGCCCACCGACGGCCAGATCATCGAGGGCCGCACCCACCTGGACGAATCCCTCATCACTGGCGAAAGCCTGCCCGTGGCACGCGAGCCGGGACACACAGTCACGGGCGGCGCCCTCAACGTCGAGGGCCTGATCGTGGTGCGCACCACGGCAGTGGGCGCCGAAACACAGCTCGCCCGCATCGTGCGCCTGGTGGAGTCGGCCCAGGCGCGCAAGGCGCCCATCCAGCAACTGGTGGACAAGGTCAGTGCGGTGTTCGTCCCCGCCGTGATCGTCATAGCGGGCCTCACCGGCGCCGCCTGGTGGGCCTGGACCGGCGACGGCGTGGCCGCTACGCTCCACGCCGTGTCCGTGCTGGTGATCGCCTGCCCCTGTGCCCTCGGGCTGGCCACGCCCGCCACGCTGATGGTGGGCACCGGCGTGGCCGCGCGCCACGGCATCCTGGTGCGCGACGCCCAGGCCCTTGAGACCCTGCGGTCGGTGCGGGTCGTGGCTTTCGACAAAACGGGAACGCTGACGCAGGGACACCCGCGGCTGACGATGCATGCCTCGGTCCGCGGCACCCCTGAAGACGACGCGCAACTCCTGGCGTGGGCGGCTGCCCTGCAGTCAGGCAACGGCCACCCGCTGGCCCAGGCCGTGCTGGAGGCCGCCAGGAGCACACGCGATCCGTCCACATGGCCCTCCGCGCAAGCCCTGGAAGTGGTGGCCGGCCGGGGTGTGCAGGCAGAGGTGCAGGGCCGCACGCTGCGCCTGGGCAGCACACGCTGGCTGACGGAAAGCGGCCTACACCCCGGCACGCTGGAAAGCGCTGCCCGAGAGGCGTCGGCCGCGGGTCAGACGGTGTCCTGGCTGTTCGAGGGCGCGAGCCCCGGCGGCGCCACCTCAGCCCGCGTGCTGGGGATGCTGGCCTTTGGCGACGAGGCCAAGCCGGGCGCTGCGCAGGCCGTGGCCCGGCTGCGCGCGCAAGGCCTGCGCGTGGTGATGATCAGCGGCGACAACGCCGGAGCGGCCCGGTCCATGGCCCAGAGGGTGGGCATTGACGAGGTGCGTGCCGAGGTGCTGCCTGGCGACAAGGCTCGGGTGGTCGAAGAATTGAAGGCGGGACTGGCCCCGGGCGAAGGCGTGGCCATGGTGGGTGACGGCGTCAACGACGCGCCCGCGCTGGCCGCCGCCGATGTGGGCCTGGCCATGGCGGGCGAAGGCGGCGGCACCGATGTGGCCGTGGAAACGGCGGGCCTCACCTTGCTGCGGGGTGATCCGCGGACGGTGGTGGAGGCCTGGGAATTATCCTGGGCCATCCGGCGCACCTTGCGCCAGAACCTGTTCTGGGCCTTTGCCTACAACGTGGTAGGCATCCCGCTGGCCGCCTTCGGTCTGCTCAGCCCGATGGTGGCAGGCTCAGCCATGGCCCTGTCCAGTGTGAGTGTCATGGCCAACGCGCTGACTCTCAAGCGCTGGAAGCCCGCAAAGGGCTGAGAAACCGCGGCTCAGCGGAACTTCGACTGGGGCACCGTCTTGAGGTCCCCCGGCAGCGAGCCGATGTACTGGGCCATGGCCTTGAGCTCACTGGGCTTGAAGGCCTTGACCTGGCCCGCCATGATGGCGTTGCCGCGGCCCAGGGTGGCCTTGCCTTCGATCTTGTAGGACTTCAGGGCCACATAGAGATAGTCTGCGTGCTGGCCGGCCAGCTTGGGATAGGCGCCATCGATGGGCTTGTTGTAGTCCGCGCCATGGCAGGACGCACAGGCGCCCTTGTCCAGCAGGGCCTTGACCTCGGCGGAAGGGGCCTTGGCCGTCTGCGCTACGCTGACCACGCTGCTCTTGCCGTGCTGCTCGTAATAGGCACCCAGGTCGGCCATCTGCTGCTCGGTGAGTGAGGCTGCAATGCCCTTCATCGTGGGATGCTTGCGCTCACCCTTCTGGTAAGCCACCAGGGAGGCGACGATGTACTTGCCGTTCTGGCCGGAGATCATGGGGACCCGATGCACTTCGGGGAAGCTCGCCTGATACCCGACGATCCCGTGGCAGCCGATGCACATGGCCGCCAGTTTCTCGCCGGCCTTGGCGTCCTGGGCCACCGCGGACAGCGACGTGCCGGCCATCGCCAGCGACAGGGTGAGCGCTCTGATCATGAATGGTTCCCTCGGGATCTCTTGGTTTGTCGGCCACGGGCCGGCAACTCGCAGGATGCCGGTACGGGCCACGCCAAGGCGCGATTGCATCCCGGGCGACGCCGTCGATTATAGGGTCGGCCTTTGTGCTGAAATGCATCCGCACCCGGGCCCTGCCGGCCTTCGCCCACAGCTTCCAAAGACCTCCCGACATGAAATTCAAGGGCTCTGACCAATACGTCGCCACCGACGATCTGATGCTGGCCGTCAACGCGGCCATCACCCTGAAGCGCCCGCTGCTGGTCAAGGGCGAACCCGGCACGGGCAAAACCATGCTGGCCGAGGAGGTGGCGCAGGCGCTGAACATGCCTCTTCTGCAGTGGCATGTGAAGAGCACCACCAAGGCCCAGCAAGGCCTCTACGAATATGACGCCGTCAGCCGCCTGCGCGACAGCCAGTTGGGTGACGAGAAGGTCAAGGACATCCAAAACTACATCGTGCGCGGTGTGCTGTGGCAGGCCTTCACCGCCGATCAACCCGTGGCGCTGCTGATCGACGAGATCGACAAGGCCGACATCGAATTCCCGAACGACCTGTTGCGGGAGATCGACCGCATGGAGTTCTACGTCTACGAGACGCGCGAACTCATCAAGGCGCGGCATCGGCCTCTGGTGTTCATCACCTCCAACAACGAAAAGGAGTTGCCTGACGCCTTCTTGCGTCGGTGCTTCTTCCACTACATCAAGTTCCCCGACGCGCCCACCATGCAGGCCATCGTCGACGTTCACTTCCCGAGTCTCAAGAAAGAACTGTTGGCCGCGGCGCTCAAGACCTTCTACGACGTGCGCAACCTGCCCGGGCTGAAGAAGAAACCCAGCACCTCGGAACTGCTGGACTGGCTCAAGCTGCTGGTAGCCGAGGACATTCCGCTGGAAGTGCTGCAGAGCAAGGATGACAAGGTCGCCGTGCCGCCGCTGGTGGGCGCGCTGCTGAAAAACGAGCAGGACGTCACCCTGTTCGAGAAGCTGGTCTTCATGCAGCGCAACCACCGATGAGCGGACACATGAACACCACCTGGATCGAACCGCTGAAGATGGCCGGCGCACATGCTCGGCTGCTGCCGCTTGCGCCTGAACACGAGTCCGCCTTGTGCGACGCCGTCAGGGACGGCGAGCTCTGGAAACTCTGGTACACCGCAGTGCCGTCCCCAGAGGGCATGAAGGCCGAGATCGAGCGGCGCCTGAAGCTGCAGTCGCAAGGGCTGATGCTGCCGTTCACGGTGACCGACGCCACCGGCCGGGTGGTCGGCATGACCACGTACATGAACGTTGACGCGGCGAACCGGCGGGTAGAGATCGGCAGCACCTGGTACGCCCAGAGCACCCAACGCTCTGCACTCAACACGGAGTGCAAGCGGATGCTGCTGGGCCACGCCTTCGAGAGCCTGCAATGCATCGCCGTGGAGTTCCGTACCCACCGCCTGAACACCCAGAGCCGCCGCGCCATCGAGCGCCTGGGCGCCCAGTTGGACGGCATCCTGCGTGCCCACCAGATCGGTCACGGCGGCACTTTGCGTGACACCGCCGTCTACAGCATCACCGGGGCCGAGTGGCCGGTGGTGAAGACGCACCTCGACTTCCAGCTTGCCCGCAGCCGCTGACACATGAAGGGCTGAGCACATCATGCTGATCAACTTCTTCTACACGCTGCGCGCGGCCAAGCTGCCGGTGTCGGTGAAGGAGTACCTCACGCTGCTGGAGGCGCTGAAGGCCGGTGTCATCGATGACGAGGCCGGGCCCAGCATCGACAAGTTCTACTTCCTCTCGCGCACCACCCTGGTGAAGGACGAGGCGAACTTCGACAAGTTCGACCGCGCGTTCTCTGCCTACTTCAAGGGTGTGGAACTGCTGACTGACTTCACCCAGGACGTGCCGTTGGAGTGGCTGCGCAAGACGCTGGAGCTGGAGCTTTCTGCCGTGGAGAAGGCCGCCATCGAGAAGATGGGCTGGGACGAGTTGATGGAGACGCTGAAGAAGCGCTTCGAAGAACAGAAAGAGCGCCACGAGGGCGGTAACCGCATGATCGGCACGGGCGGT
>JBIKMY010000369.1:0-2843 GCA_044358945.1 Rubrivivax sp. | reverse complement strand
CCTGGCGCGTGTCGCCCACGAGCTTCTCCACCGCGGTGCCCGCGATGGGGAAGAACTTGATGAGGTGTTCCGGCGGCGGCAAGGGCGTCACGTCCTTGATGCGCTGGTCATCGGTCTGGCTGGTCTTTTCGCTGTGCGCATACCAACCCTCGCTGGTGGCGCTGTTGCGGTTCGGCATGGGGGGGCTCCTGGTGATGGCGGGGGTTGGGGGTGGTGTTGCGGTGTTGCGTTGTCGGGCGACAGGCGAAAAAAAACCGCCGGGGCTTCCGGCGGTTTCGTTGGGTCTGGCGCGCTGTTTCTGCTTATGCGCTGGCCTCTCCAACCGCCGGGCGGTGCGAGATCCAAAAGTACGCAAAGTAAAACGAAGCGGGCAAACGCATATCGGTGAATGTAGCACGGCCTTCCCGGGGATTTCATGTAGCGTCGTCAGGGCGGCGCGGGCTATCCTGCGCACCGATGACCCCGCCGCCGTGGCATGCCATCCCTTCGAATCCCGAGCTGATGTGTCGCCCGCTCTCCAATCGCCCTCGCGCATGGAGCGGCGCAGCCTGTGCCTGCACCTGTGCTCGTGGGGCGTGGGGGTCACCGCCTTCGGACCCTCCCCTGCGCTGGCCCGTTCCCCTGCTGACGTGTACCCCGCTGCGTCCCGCCTCCTGGATCCCGCGCGCCTGATCCTGATCGACCAGGCGTTGGCTGCCGCAGTACGTGCGGGGCAACTGCCTGGGGCCGTGGTGCGCGTGGAGCGCCTGGGCCCGGGCCGTGACACCGACTCGTCGCTTGAGGCCTACGAGCGCGCGGTTGGCCTCAAGGCCCTGGAGCCCGCGCCTGAAGCCCTGGACGCCGCCACCGTCTACGACTGCGCCTCGCTCACCAAGGGGGTGGTCACGGCCACCGTGCTGACGCGGCTGATGCAAGACGGGGCCTTGCAACCAGGGTCCGCCGTGCGCAGCCTGCTGCCGGCCTTTGCGAGTGACCGCGGCGGCCCGCCCATCACCGTGGGCCAGCTGCTCACCCACACCTCAGGATTGCCCGCTGGCCTGCCGTTGCAGCCGGCATGGAACGGGCCAGAGGCGGCGCTCGCGCTGGCCGCCACGCGCACGCCCACGCATCCGCCGGGCACCTTCTTCCGTTACTCGGATGTGAACTTCATCCTGCTCGGGCAGATCGCGCAGCGGCTCACCGGGCAGACGCTGGACGCCCTGGCACATGAGTGGATCTTCCGACCGCTGGGCATGCGCGACAGCGGTTTTCGGCCGCTGGCCGACCCGCAGGCCTGGGCCCGGGTGCTGCTGGCGCGCATCGCCCCCACGGAATGGGACGGCGAGATCGGTGCGGCATCGCCGCCGCCACCGGGCACGCCCATGTTGCGCGGCCAGGTGCACGACCCCACGGCCCGCCGCATGGGCGGGGTGGCGGGCCACGCGGGGCTGTTCAGTACCGCGGCCGATCTGGCGCGCTTTGCCCGCATGGTCTTGCAAGGTGGCGAACTGGAGGGCGTGCGGGTGCTGTCAGCCCAGGCCGTGGCGCGCATGACCGCCGTGGCCACGCCGGCCCAGGTGCCCGAGCTTCGCAGCCTGGGCTGGGACATCGATTCGCCGTTCTCGCGTGCGCGTGGCAGGATCTACCCGCGGGGCAGCTTCGGCCACACCGGCTTCACCGGCTGCTCACTCTGGATCGACCCCTTCTCGCGCACCTTCCACGTGCTGCTGTCCAACCGCGTGCATCCGCGCACGCGCGACAGCATCGTGGCGGTTTACGAGCAGGTGGCCACGCTGGCAGCGCAGGCCGTGGCGGGCTTTGACTTCGATCGGGTCAAAGGCGCGCTGGCGCCGCGTTGAGAGGCGCCTGGCCCGACAGGGCGAGCAATCCGGACCGCCCGGTCAACCGCGCATGTCACTGGGCATCGGTCGATGAATCGCACGATTCACCGTATGATGAAGAGACTTTTCCATCATGGGCCCGGAGCCTGCCATGTCCCACATCAGCGCCAACGACCTCAAGACCAAAGGCATCGCGGCCATTGAACGCGCGCTGAGCCAGGCACCCGAGGCCATCGTGTCGGTTCGCGGCAAGGACAAGTTCGTGGTGATGGACATGGCCCAGTACCACTACTTTCGTGAATGTGAACTTGACGCTGCGTTGGCACAGACGCGGGCCGATATGGCATCTGGGCGTATCGTGCAGGAGTCGCCTGAGGCCCATCTGGCGCGGTTGGAAGCGATGTAAGGGCCCGATGCAATGGCGTTCACGCTCGTCTTTACCGAGCAATACAACCGCCGCGCTGCGCGCTTCCTGAAACGTCACCCCGGGTTGCGGCAACCGTACCTGAAGACGCTACAACTGCTTGAGCTCAACCCGGCGCATCCCTCGTTGCGGCTTCACCCTCTGCGCGGCCGGCAGGACGGCCTGCATTCGGTCTCCATCAATCTGTCGTACCGCATCACGCTGGAGTTGCTGATCCAGGACGGACAGATCATCCCCGTCAACGTGGGCGATCACGACGCGGTGTATTGATCGGGGCCCCTCTGGCCCGGCCAGCCCCTTCGGTGACCGCGACCCCCCTCAGGCCGTGCCGCCCACCGTCAGCCGTTCGATCCTCAGCGTGGGCTGGCCCACGCCCACGGGCACGCTCTGGCCTTCCTTGCCGCACACGCCCACGCCCGTGTCCAGCGCCATGTCGTTGCCGATCATGCTGATGCGCTTGAGCGATTCCGGGCCGTTGCCCACCAGGGTGGCGCCCTTGACGGGGTAGAGGATGCGGCCGTTTTCCACCCAGTACGCTTCGCTGGCCGAGAACACGAACTTGCCGTTGGTGATGTCCACCTGCCCGCCGCCGAAGTTGG
>JBIKMY010000368.1:0-2845 GCA_044358945.1 Rubrivivax sp. | reverse complement strand
CCGCCCTCAGCCTGGGCTGCCCCGCCATGCTGTGGGCCGACCGCTGGCCACCAGTGCGGGCTGGAAGGCTGGCGGATGCCGGCATCGGCGCGGTGGGCGGGGTGATGACGGCCGTGGGCGGCTTTGGCGGGCTGGTGCCGTCGCTGTGGTGCACGCTGCGGCGGATGGACAAGGACGAGCAACGGTCGGTGATGCAGAACTTCAACCTCGCCGCCCTGTCGGTCACCGCGGCGGGTTATCTGCTGGCCGGTGTGGTGACAGCGCCCATGGTCCCGCAGCTGGCGGTGGTGATCCCTGCGCTCATCATTCCGTCCCTGCTGGGCGCGCGCGTGTATGCGGGGCTCAGCCCGCTGCAGTTCCGCCGCGTGGTGCTGGGCCTGCTGTCCCTGGCGGGTGCGACGATGGTGGCGTCGGCGCTGCTGACTGCTTGAAGCCCCTCTGGAGGACCTGCATGAACGACCCTGTCCACGCCCCCATCGACGACCTGCCCCCCCTGCCAACCGTGGCCCTGGGCCGCTACCGCCACTACAAGGGCGGTGAGTACGAGGTGCTGGGTGTCGTGCGCCACAGCGAATCGCTGGAGCCCCTGGTGCTGTACCGGCCGCTGTACAACGCCAGCGGCCTGTGGGTGCGGCCGTACGTCATGTTTCTGGAGACCGTGGAGGTGGATGGCGCGCAGGTGCCGCGCTTCGCCCCGATCGCCCCGGTCACGGCCGCGGAAGGCGGCTGATGGAACTGCAGACCTGGCTCATCTACCTGCTGGCCACCACGGGGCTGTCGCTCTCGCCCGGCCCCAACAGCCTACTGGCCCTGACCCACGGCGCCTTGCACGGGTGGCGCCCCACCCTGTTCACCATCGCGGGCGGCGCGGTGGGTTTCGTGGTGCTGATCGGGCTGTCGCTGTTCGGCATCGGCGCGTTGCTCAAGGCTTCCCCCATGGGGTTGGTCGCCCTGAAGTGGGTGGGTGGCGCCTATCTGGTCTGGCTGGGGGTGCAGGTCTGGCGCTCGCCGCCCATCGGCGCGAATCTCGGCGCGAGTCTCGGCGCGGGTCTCGGCTCAGCTCCAGCCACAGGTCTCGGGGCGAATGCCGCCACCGATGCCGCAGGCACCTCCCCCACGGGCGGCGCGATGGCCTGTCAAGGGGCCCTGGCTGCCCTCACCAATCCCAAGGGCGTCCTGTTCTTCGCGGCCTTCCTGCCGCAGTTCATCGACCCGGCGCGCAACCCCTGGATGCAGTTCGCCGTCATGGCCGGCACCTTTGTGGTGATCGAGTCCCTCACCGAACTGGCCATCGCCGCCACGGCCGCGCGCCTGCGCCCCTGGCTGGACCGCGTGGGCCAGCGCTTCAACCAGGTGTGCGGCGGCCTGTTCATGCTCATCGGTGCAGCCCTGCCGCTCAGGGGCTAGGGGCGGGGCGCGCGCGGCTTGATCTGCATCAGCGCCCCTCCAAATGACCCGTGCCGCACCAGCGCGGCGGCTTACCCTCGGGGGTGCATTGCCGCTTGCCTGGGCGCCATCCCGCCTGGGTCGTGTTTCAAACCGAGGAAAGGACGCCCATGTTTCCTGAACACCGCGAACTCATCAGCCAGCTCAAGACCACCGACCACCACTTCAGGACCCTGTTCGACCGGCACAACGCGCTGGACCAGAAGATCAAGAACATGGAGTCCCACCTCGAGCCCGGCACGCACGAGGAGATCGAGACGCACAAGAAGGAGAAGCTGCTGCTGAAGGACCAGCTCTATGTGATCCTGCAGAAGGCTGCGCGTGCGCCGGGGGCCCCCGCAGCGCACTGACGGCGCTCAGCTCAAGCCCAGCAGCCGCATCGCGTTGTCTTTCAGGATCCCGGGCTTGACCTTGTCCTTGAAGCCGGCTTCGTCGAAGTCCTTCATCCAGCGCTCGGGCGTGATCAACGGGAAGTCGCTGCCGAAGAGCATGCGGTCCTTGAGCAGGGTGTTGGCGTACTGCACCAGCTGCGCCGGGAAGTACTTCGGGCTCCAGCCGGAGAGGTCGATCCAGATGTTGGGTTTGTGCAGCGCCAGGCTCAGCGCCTCGTCCTGCCAGGGCCAGCTGGGGTGGGCGATGACGATCTGCATGTCGGGGAAGTCGATCGCCACATCCTCCAGCAGCATCGGGTTGCTGTTCTGAAGGCGCAGGCCCCCGCCGCAGCGCATGCCCGAGCCGATACCGGAGTGCCCGCTGTGGAAGATGGCCGGCAGCTTGTATTCGGCAATCACCTCGTACAGCGGCCAGGCCATGCGGTCGTAGGGCAGAAAGCCCTGCACCGTGGGGTGGAACTTGAAGCCGCGAACGCCTTGCTCTTCGATCAGGCGCCGCGCCTCGCGCGCCCCCATCTTGCCCTTGTGCGGGTCGATGGAGCCGAAGGCGATCATCATGTCGGCGTTCTTCCGCGCGGCCTCGGCGATCTCTTCGTTGGGGATGCGTCGGCGGCCGAGCTGGCTCTCGCTGTCCACGGTGAACATCACCAGGCCGATCTTGCGCTCGCGGTAGTACGCCACGGTCTCATCGATGGTGGGCCGGCGGTTGGAGCCGAAATACTTGTCCGCCGCCCGGTCGTACTCCTCGCCGTAGTTGTCGAAGGGGTTCCAGCACGACACCTCGGCGTGGGTGTGGATGTCGATGGCGATGAGGTCGGCGGTGTTCATGGATGGCCAGACGATTACAAGACGATATCGAGCGATTGTGCTGGTGGACCAGGAAAGGACCAAATCGACAACCCGGCTTCACACCAGAAGACCACCATAATGGTGGCTTGCCATTCGCGGAGCGGTCATGCCCACTTCCCTGACACTCAAAGGCATTCCCGACGCGCTGTATGAGCGGC
>JBIKMY010000367.1:0-2853 GCA_044358945.1 Rubrivivax sp. | reverse complement strand
TGGACGTGACCATCGACTCCGGCAACGGTTCGGGCGGCACCGTCACCCGCGTGGCCTCGGGCACCTACGACATGGGCTTTGCCGACCTGGCCGCGCTGATGGAGTTCCACGCCAACAACCCGGACGCGCCCAACAAGCCGGTGGCCGTGATGATGGTCTACAACAACACGCCGGCCGCGGTGCTGAGCCTGAAGAAGAACAACATCAAGACCCCCGCCGACCTGAACGGCAAGAAGCTGGGTGCGCCGGTGTTTGACGCCGGGCGCCGGGGCTTTCCCATCTTCGCCAAGGCCAACGGCATCGGCAGCGTGCAGTGGACCAGCATGGACCCCCCGCTGCGCGAAACCATGCTGGTGCGCGGTGACATCGACGCCATCACCGGCTTCTCCTTCACCTCCTTGCTCAACCTCGAGGCCCGCGGCGTCAAGACCGAAGACATCGTCGTCATGCCCTACGCCGATCATGGCGTGAAGCTGTACGGCAACGTCATCATCGCCAGCCCCAAGCTCATGCGGGAGAACCCGGCAGCGGTCAAGGGCTTCCTCACGGCCTTCGCCAAGGGCGCCAAGGAGGTCATGGCCAATCCTGATGCCTCCATCGATCTGGTCAAGGCACGCGACGGCATCATCGACGTGGCCCTGGAAAAGCGCCGCCTGCGCATGGCCATCGACGCCGTGGTGGCCAGCCCGGACGCCCGCCGTGAAGGCTTCGGCGTCGTCGTCCCGGGACGTCTGGCGCTGATGGCTTCGCAGGTGTCCGACGCCTTCAACACCAAGACCCGGGTGAATCCGGACAACGTGTGGACGGATGCCTTCCTGCCCGCGAAGGCCGATCTGAACATCCTTCCGCCGGCCAAGAAGTGAAGCCTCAGGCGCTGACATGAGCAACTTCGTCGACTTCCGCAACGTCTGGCTCGCCTACAACGACGAGCTCCTGGCCCAAGGTCACTTCGCCGTCGAGGACATCTCGCTGCAGGTGACCGAGGGCGAGTTCATCGCCATCGTCGGGCCTTCGGGTTGCGGCAAGTCGACCTTCATGAAGCTCACCACGGGCCTGAAGATGCCCAGCCGGGGCACCATCCACATCGGGGGCGAGCCGGTCACCGGCCCGCTGAAGATCAGCGGCATGGCCTTCCAGGCGCCCAGCCTGCTGCCCTGGCGCACCACCGTCGACAACGTGCTGCTGCCGCTGGAGATCGTGGAGCCCTACCGCTCCAGCTTCAAGGCCCGGCGCAAGGAGTACGAGGCCAAGGCACGCGACCTGCTGAAGAGCGTGGGCCTGGGCGGCTACGAAGACAAGTTTCCCTGGCAGCTCTCGGGCGGCATGCAGCAGCGCGCAAGCATCTGCCGCGCGCTGGTCCACGAGCCCAAGATGCTGCTGCTGGACGAGCCCTTCGGTGCCCTGGACGCCTTCACGCGCGAGGAACTGTGGTGCGCCCTGCGCGACCTGCACGCTGCGCAGAAGTTCAATGTCATCCTGGTCACGCACGACCTGCGCGAGAGCGTGTTCCTGGCCGACACGGTGTACGTGATGAGCCGCAGCCCTGGCCGCTTCGTGGTCAAGCGCGACATCGACCTGTCGCGCCCGCGAGACCTGGAAGTGACCTACACACCGCAGTTCACCGACATCGTGCACGAGCTGCGCGGACACATCGGCGCCAGCCGCCAGCCAGTGGGCCGAGCCGGCGCCGCCGTGCCGCAGTGATCCTCAACCGCACGCGCCGTCCCTGCCGGCGCCGCCCCGCACCGATCCCCGCACCGATCTGACATCCACTGCACACCATGAAGATCTCAAAGACGCTTGAACGATGGTCACCCATGGTGCTGCTGGCGGCCATCCTGCTGGTGTGGCAGGCCGCCGTCTGGCTGTTCCAGGTGCCCGACTTCATCTTCCCCGGGCCGGTGCAGATCGCCACCGAGTTCGTGCAGTTCAAGGGCCCGCTGCTGGAGGCGGCCTGGAAGACCTTCTGGGTGACGATGCTGGGCTTTGGCATCTCCATCGTGGTGGGCGTGCTGCTGGGCTTCCTGATCGGCTCGTCGCGCATCGCCTACACGGCCGTGTACCCGCTGATGGTGGCCTTCAACGCCGTGCCGAAGGCAGCGGTGGTGCCCATCCTGGTGGTGTGGTTCGGCATCGGCCTGGGCCCGGGCATCCTCACCGCCTTCCTCATCTCCTTCTTTCCCATCACGGTCAACATCGCCACCGGTCTGGCCACCCTGGAGCCCGAGCTGGAAGACGTGCTGCGCGTGCTGGGTGCCAAGCGCTGGGACGTGCTGGTCAAGGTGGGCCTGCCGCGCTCGATGCCCTACTTTTACGGCTCGCTGAAGGTGGCCATCACCCTGGCCTTCGTGGGAACCGTGCTGGCCGAGATGACCGCAGGCGATTCCGGCATCGGCTACCTGATGCAGACCGCGGGTTCGCAGCAGCGCCTGCCCCTGGCATTTGCTGGCCTGGTGGTGATCGGCGCCATGGCGATGGCCATGTACGAGCTGTTCTCCTGGATCGAGATGCGCACCACCGGCTGGGCGCACCGCGGCTCGCAGGCGGCTTGAACGCCCTGGCTGACGCTCCAACCGAAGCCCCGGCCGCGGTCGGGCCTGGCTGGCTCGGCCGGCTGGACCTGCGCTACTGGCGCGACGGCCCCCGTACTGTCGCGCTGGACCGCCACGACGGGCCGCTGCGGGTGCTGCAGCGCCTGTACCCTGAAGGCGAGGGCATCTGCCACCACGTGCTGGTGCACCCGCCCGGTGGTGTGGCCGGTGGCGACATCCTGCAGTTGCAGGCCGATCTGGCGGAGGGCACCCATGCGGTGATCACCACTCCCGGCGCCACCCGGTTCTATCGCAGCGGAGG
>JBIKMY010000366.1:0-2858 GCA_044358945.1 Rubrivivax sp. | reverse complement strand
CGAAGGTGATGTCGTCCAACTGCAGGTAGCGGCATCCCGCGGCCGCCAGGTGCGCGATTGCGCCGCGATAAGCCGCGGCCACGTCGTCCCAGAAAGCGTCCAGGTCGGGGTAGACCTCGCGCGAGATGGCCGCACGCCCGCCACGCAGGTGCAGCATCGAGGGCGAGGGAATGGTCATCTTGCCCACCGCGGCGGCGCCACCGGAGGGCAGCGAGTCCACCTGCGATTTCAGATAGCCGAAGTCTTCAGCCATGATGGGCCGGCTGCATCCCACCGGGCCGGTGACGGAGGCGATGGGGGGTTGCTCCGACTGGCCTTCGATCTTGAACTTCGGCCCGTCGTTGTGCTTCAGGGTCACGCCATCGAGCTGGCCCAAAAAGTCCAGATGCCACCAATCGCGCCGGAACTCGCCGTCGGTGATGGCCTGCAGGCCGATGTCGCGCTGGCGCTGGACGATCTCGGCCACGGCACGGTCTTCGGCCTCGCGCAGGGTCTGCGCGTCGATCTCACCCGCCTTCCAGCGGGTACGGGTTTGCGCCAGCCACGCCGGGCGCAACAGGCTGCCGACCTGGTCGGCACGAAAAGGCGGTTTGGGGAGCTTGGGGGGCTGGCTCATGGGCGGTCTCCAGGGGGCGAGCCCCGGTCAACCCGCCACGACCCTCATCGCAGCTCGCCGGGGCTCCGGTTCGGCATCGAAGCGCTCGAAGCCGGTGTAACACAGGAAGTGGCGGTTGGCGGCACGGCCGAAGAGGGTCATGCCCAGCTGCTGCGCCATCTCGTGGCCCATGGCCGTGACGCCGTTGCGCGACACGACGATGGGCACGCCGATACGGGCCGACTTCATCACCATCTCGCTGGTCAGCCGGCCCGTGGTGTAGTACACCTTGTCCTCGCCCGGCACACCGTGCAGCGCCATCCAGCCGGTGATGGTGTCGATGGCGTTGTGGCGGCCCACGTCCTCCACGAACATCAGCATGCGCCCTTGCTGGAACAAGGCACAGCCGTGCACCGATCCGGCCTTGCGGTGGATGCTGTCCTGCTGGCGCATGGTTTCCAGCACGCGGTACAGCGTGCTCTGGCTGATGCGCGCCGAGGCCGCATCGGGCAGGCGCAGCGTGGCCATCTGGCTCATCACATCGCCGAAGACGGTGCCCTGGCCACAGCCGGTCGTCACCACGCGCGTGGCCGTCTTGCGCTCCAGGTCGGTGATGCCCGAATGGGTCTTGACGGCGGCGGCGCCTACGTCCCAGTCCACCGTGATGGACTCCACTTCGTCGGCCCGCTCGATCAGACCCTGGTTGACCAGGTAACCCAGCACCAGCAGCTCGGGCATGGCGCCCAGGGTCATCAGCGTGACCAGTTCACGCTTGTCGATGAAGACGGTCAGCGGCCGCTCGGCCGGGATGTGGATGCTGCGCGGCTCGCCGTGCTCGTCGACGATGCGGATCTCGCGCAGCAACTCGCAGCGGGCCTGCGTCAGACGCGGTGCGCCCGGGATGGGGGCGGGCGAGGGCATGGGCCGTGCCGGCGCCGGTTCCCTGTCGGCAGGCGCCTGCGCACCCGGCGCAGCGCTGGGTGTGCCCGCGCTGGAATGCACCGGGGGCGTCATGGTGGGCAGCCGTCCCTGGGGGGCTACTTCTTGGCCGGTGCGGCTGCAGGGGCGGCGGCTACTGCCTTGGCGGGGGCAGCAGCGGCCGCGGGGGCCGCAGCCGCGACGGTGGCGGGCGGCGGATAGACGAAGGCCCCAGGGTCGGCGCACGGCGCCAGGCCCGCGGTGGGCTTGACCGCCTTGCCTTGCTTCTTGGCCTCGGCCGCGTATCGGCCGGCCACGGCATCCATGGACTTGCACAGCTTGTAGTTGTCCACCTTGCCCGTGTGCGCGGTCTTGGCGGCGGTCTCTGCGGCCTTGGCCTTGGCTTCGTCAGACAGCGGGGGCAGTTTGGCCCACACCGCAGCAGAAGACAGCAGCAGGCTGGCGAAGGTGAAGACAGCGGTGCGTTTCATGTGATCTCCTGGGATCAAGCCGCTTGCGGCGGCGTGGCGGCAGCGGTACCCGCTTGGGTAGTGCGCTGCGCAGGGATTTTGCCGGCCTGGATGTCCTCGTACCACAGGGCGTGGTGCTCCTTGGCCCAGCCTTCGTCCACATAGCCGGTGCGCATGGCGCTGTAGGCGCCCTTCATGCCAATGGTACCCATGTAGATGTGGCCGAAGAACAAGGCCATCATCAGCATGGACGCGGCTGCGTGGATCATGTGGGCGATCTGCATGTCGCCACGCAGGTAGGCCAGGCCGGGGATGACCATGTCCAGCACCAGGCCAGAGCCCACCACCACCAGACCGAGCAGGAACACGCCCGCCCAGAAGACGCCCTTCTCGCCCGCGTTGAAGCGGTGCGAGGGCACCTCGGCACCGCCGAACATGCCGCCCGCCCGCAGCAGCCAGGTGATGTCTTCCTTGCTGGGCAGGTTGTCCTTGACGAAGGTGATGATCACGATGACCAGCGACACCGCGAACAGCGGCCCGGCGAAGTTGTGCGCGTTCTTCAGGGCGTACGTCAACCAGCCGAACAGGGTGGAGCCCAGCACGGGCAGCAGGAAGAACTTCCCGAAGGCCATCACGATGCCCGACACCGCCAGCACCACGAAGGCGATGGCGTTCGTCCAGTGCGCGGCACGCTCCAGCGGGGTGAAGCGCTCGATCACCCGACCCGTGTCGGGTTCGTGCCCGCCCAGCGAGCCCTTGCGCCAGTAGAAGAGCCCCAGCGCCAGCGTGGCGATCAACAGCAGCGAGCCGCCGTAGGGAATGATCCAGCGGTTGCGCACCTGGCGCCAGGCCTCGCCGGCGGTGGTGAAGCTGGA
>JBIKMY010000365.1:0-2876 GCA_044358945.1 Rubrivivax sp. | reverse complement strand
CTTCACCACGTCCAGGGCGATCATGCGCTGGCCGTTGAACAAGGCCAGGGATTCGACTTCTTCGGGGCCGTCCACCACGTCAGCCACTTGCCACAGCTTGACGGGCTGCGGCGTGGCACCGCGCCGCGCCACCACGATGTCGCGCAGTTCCTCGGGGCGCTTCACCGCGCCGTCGATCTGGACCACGCGCTCGGCCTCGCGGCTGCGCAGCGCGCCAGCGGGCAGGTCGCGGTTCTCGGTGCGCAGGGCGGCCACCACCTGGTCCACGCCCACGCCCAGCGCTTCCATCGCCGCAGGCTTCAGGTACACGTTGATCTCGCGCTTGCGCGCGCCGACCACCGTGATGGCGCCCACGCCGCGCACGTTCTCCAGCCGCTTCTTCACCAGCTGCTCGGCCGTGGTGCTGAGCTCGGTGGGCGTGCGCGAGCCGTCAGGCGATGTCAGGGCCAGCGTGAAGACGGGCCGCGAGGTGGGGTCGAAGCGCTGCACGCGCGACTCCTTGACCTCGGGCCGGAACACCGGCCGCACCAGCGCCACCTTCTCGCGCACATCGTCGGCAGCCTTGCGCCCATCCACGTCCAGGTTGAACTGGACGATCACCACCGACACGCCTTCGTAGCTGCGCGAGAACAGCTGGCTGATGCCGCCGATGGTGTTGACGGCCTCTTCCACGCGGCGCGTGACCTCGATCTCCACGATCTCCGGCGAGGCACCGGGGTACTCGGTCGAGACGACGACCGTGGGGAACTCGATGTTCGGAAACTGGTCTACCTTGAGGCGCTGGACGCCGAACACGCCCAGCACCACGAAGGCCAGCATGACCATGACGGCCATGACGGGGTTGCCGATGGAGACGCGGGTGAACCACATGGCAGGGCCTGGCGTGTCGGGCGGGCTGGGGCCTCAGCGCGAGGCCGGGCGGGCCGCCGCGGGGCCTGCGGCGCTGGCGCCGGGCCCGGGCAATGGGTGGGCCGGGGTAGCCGAGGTAGTGGCAGCCGGCTTCCATGCCGTGCCCTCGGCGACGGTCGCGATGCTGCCCGCCAGCACCTGCGCGCCCTCGGCCAGGCCTTCGACGATCTCCAGCCGCTCGCCGCCATTGGCGCTGTCCCGGCTGCGCAGCCCCGTGCGCACGGTGCGCGCCGAGACCTTGCCGCCCTCCAGCGCCAGCACGTAGGGCAGGGCGCGGTCCAGCCGCACGGCCGAGGCCGGCAGCCACAGCCCGGGGCGTTCTTCCAGCACCACGCTGCCGCGCGCGAACAGCCCTTGGCGCAGGGCGGGATGAGCGTCGATGGACAGGTAGACGGACACCGCGCGCGAGCCGGCCTGGGTGCCGGGGTTGATGCGCGCCACCCGCCCGGTGAAACTGCTGGGCAGGCCGTCCACCTCGAAGCGGGCCAGCCTGCCGGGCTTGAGCGCCGCCACGTCTTCGGCCGGCACCGCGGCTTCCACCTCCAGGCGCGACAGGTCCACGATCTCCAGCAGCCGGGCATCCAGGCCCACGCGCTCGCCGGGCTGGGCCAGGCGCTGGGCGACGATACCGCTGATGGGGGCGTTGAGCGTGGCGTCGGCACGGGCCTTGCGGGCGATGTCCACACCGGCCTGGGCCACCAGCAGGTTGGCTTGGGCCGCCGCCTCGTTGCTGACGGACGATTCCAGCGCGGTGGCCGAAATGAAGCCCTGCGTCACCAGGGCACGGTTGTTGGTCAGGGCGCGCTGCGCGATCTCCAGTTGCGCCCGGCTGGCGGCCACTTGCTGTTCCGCTTGGCGCAGGCGCAGGTCCAGTTCGGTCGTGTCCTGCTCCACCAGGCGCTGGCCGGCCTTCACCGCCTCACCCTCGCGGGCGTGGATGCGCAGGATCTCGCCGGCCACCCGGGCCTTGACGAAAGCCGTCTCCACCGCTCGTACCGTGCCCGAGACTTCCAGCGTGCGCGCCAGCGGTCCGCGCGCCACGGCCAGGATGTCCGCGCTCGTGAGTTCCAGCACCTGGGCCTGGGCAGGCGCTGCGGGCTTGTTCTGAGCCTGGCGGCGCTCGTTGACAAGACGGAAGATGGACAAGGCCACCGCCACGATGACGGCGATGACGAGGCTCCAACGCAGCAGGCGTTTCATGAAGGGGAATGCTCCAACCGGGCCCGGCCTTCACCTGGGCCCGCCACTTCGGGTCAATGTAGCATGCGGGTTTTTCCGGATCGTGAAGCGCCCACAGCCTCACCCGGGGTGAAGGAGTGCAAGCGGTGGACTGGACCCTGGCCTTGAAGGCCGCCCTCATGGGCATCGTCGAAGGGCTGACGGAATTCCTGCCCATCTCCTCCACCGGCCACCTGATCCTGGCGGGCTCCTTGCTGGATTTCACGGGCGAGACGGTCAAGGTTTTCGAGATCGCCATCCAGACCGGCGCCATGCTGGCCGTGATCTGGGAATACCGCCAGCGTCTGGCCGCCACGGTCACCGGCCTGGCCACTGAACCTGCGGCGCGCCGCTTCGCCTTGAACGTGGTGGTGGCCTTCCTCCCGGCCGTGGTGTTCGGCTTGCTGCTGGGCAAGATCGTCAAGGCCCATCTGTTCCACCCCGTGCCGGTGGCGCTGGCCTTCATCGTGGGCGGCCTGGTCATTCTGTGGGTGGAGCGGCGGCATCGACGCCTCTTCGGTGACCGCGACCTTAAAGGCGCGCGCCGCGCGCGTGTGGAGACCGTGGACGACATGAGCGGCCTGGACGCGCTGAAGGTCGGCCTGGTGCAGTGCCTGGCGCTCATTCCTGGCACCAGCCGCTCGGGCGCCACCATCATCGGCGCGATGATGTTCGGCTTTTCGCGCAAGTGCGCCACCGAGTTCAGCTTCTTCCTGGGCATCCCGACGCTGATGGGTGCGGGCGCCTAC
>JBIKMY010000364.1:0-2880 GCA_044358945.1 Rubrivivax sp. | reverse complement strand
GCCCAGCAGGTTCTCGAACCGGGTTCGGGCCGTCGCTTCGCCTTCTGCATCTGACTGCTCCAGCAAGACGGTCCATGGCGCCTGGGGAAAGGGTTGGGGCAGGGCATGGAAATGCCGGGCCACGAGGTCCAGCGAGAAGCGGTTCATGACCTCGAAGCCCGTCAAGGACGCATCGAGCCGGTTGCGCGCCATCCCCAGCAACTGCACCGCTGCTTCCAGGGAGGGGCAGGCGGCCAGGGCGGTGATGGCGGCGGCGGGCTGCGGAAACAGCTTCAGGGTGGCTGCCGTGATCACGCCCAGGGTGCCTTCGCTGCCGATGAACAGGCCGCGCAGGTCATACCCGGTGTTGTCCTTGCGCAGCCCGGACAGGCCGTCCCAGATCTCGCCCGTGGGCGTCACTACTTCCAGGCCCAGGCACAGGTCCCGCGCGTTGCCGAAGCGCAGCACCTGGGTGCCGCCGGCGTTGGTGGCCAGGTTGCCGCCGATGGTGCAACTGCCTTCGGCGGCCAGGCTCAAGGGAAACAGCAGGCCCCGCGCTTCCGCGGCGGCTTGCACGGCCTGCAGCACGCACCCGGCCTCCACGGTGAGGGTGAGGTTGTCGGCGTCCAGCGCCCGCACCGCTGTCATGCGGCGCAGGGACAGCAGCACCTGGCGGCCCTGGTCGTCTGGCACGCCGCCGCCCACCAACCCGGTGTTGCCGCCTTGCGGCACGAGGGTCACGCCCGCGGCCGCGCAGGCTTTCACCACCTCGGCCACCTCGGCGGTGGAGCCGGGCCGCACCACGGCCAGTGCCCGGCCGCGCCAGCGCTTGCGCCAGTCCTGTTCGTAGGAGACCAGGTCTTCCGGCGGACACAGCACCTGGGACGGGCCGACGATGCGGCCGAGTTGGGCGATCAGTTCAGCGCTCATGAGGGTGAAGCGTTGGGGGGTCAAGGGGTGTGCCGCGCACACCTCACATCTGAGGTGCGGACGCCTTGCCTTGCTGGATACGCCAGCGTACGTGCAAGGCGGTGGCAGCGAACAGCGTGAGGCACAGCAGGATCTCGACCACCGCAAGCATCTGCGACACCCCGCTTTCGCTGGTGGCGCGCACCGCGCCTTCCATGAAGTAGATCCACACCAGCAGGCTCAGCCAGCGGTAGGTGTACATGCGGTGGCGCAGCAGGCCGGGCAGGGGCAGCAGCAAGGGCAGCACCTTCAGCGCCAGCGTGCCGGAGCCCGTGGGCGCCCACCACAGTTCCCAGCCCAGGCCCAGCACGATCAGGCCGATCACGCTGCCCAGGGCCATTGCGCGCGTCAGGCGCACCACACGGTCGGCTTCAACAGGGGGTGCGGTCGGCGCTGGCGGGGTCATGCTGGCATCATAGCCAGCATGGACAAGCCCCCTGCGCCCACGCTGGACACCGCCGAGACGGTGGGCGAGGGCGCGCGCAATGGGTGGATGGTGCGGCCGGGGCCGCTGTTCGCTGATCGTCTGCAGTTGCTGACGCTGCTGCGCCAGCGTTTCCGGGAAGACCGCCTGGGCATGACAGCCGGCAGCCTGACCTTCACCACGCTCATTGCGCTGGTGCCCTTGCTCACCGTGACGCTGGCTCTGTTCACGGCCTTCCCGATGTTCAGCACCTTCCAGGGCTCTCTGGAACGTCTGTTTCTGCAGAACCTCGTGCCTGACACGATCGCGCGCCCGGTGCTGTCGGCCTTGAGCCAGTTCGCTGGCAAGGCCAGCCGCATGGGGGCCTTGGGCTTGGCGGCCCTGGCGGTGACGGCCCTGGCCCTGATCATGACCATCGATCGCACGCTCAATGCCATCTGGCGCGTGCGCCGTCCGCGGTCGCTGGGCCGAAGGCTGCTCATCTACTGGGCGGCGCTCACGGTCGGCCCGCTGGTGCTGGGTGCCAGCCTGACGATGACGTCTTCGGTGTTGACCGCCACCCGTGGCTGGCTGGGTGCGGTGCCGGGCGGGTTCGGCCTGCTGCTGGACGGGGTGCAGTTCGCGTTGCTGGTGCTCTTCGCCGCCGGTCTGTACCACTTCGTTCCCAACACCGAGGTGCGCTGGCGTCATGCGCTGGCGGGTGGCCTGTTTGTCGGTGTGGCCATCGAAGTGGCCAAGAAGGGGCTGGTCTGGTACGTGGGCGCCGTACCGATGTTGACCTCGGTCTACGGCGCGTTCTCCATCCTGCCCATCCTGCTGCTGTGGGTCTACCTGTTGTGGGTGGTGGTGCTGCTGGGGGCGGTGATCGCGGCCTATGCTCCTGTGCTGCTGGGCCGAGCGGTGCGTCCATGGACGGGCCCGGGCGTCGAATTCCGCCAGGCCCTGGGCCTGTTGGAGGAACTCGACCGGGCACGGCGCACCTCCGCCCGGGGCAGGGATCTGGATACCCTGGCCGAGGCTCTTGCGGTCGACGCCGTGGCGCTGGGGTCCCTGATGGACGATCTGGTGGCGTTGGGATGGGTATCCCGGCTGGACGAGCCTGCGCCGCAGCGGTGGGTGCTGCTGGCCGATCTGCACGAGACGCCAGCCGCTCCACTGGTGGACGCCCTGTTGCTCAAGCCGGACCCGGCCCTGGCCTCCTTCAGAAGCCACACTGGGCTGGAGAAGTGGCGGCTGGCCGACCTGATGCCCTTGCTGAACGATTCGCGGCCGGTCAGCACACCTGCGTCACCCTGAACGCCCCTCGGCGCCGCCGCCAGGGGGCGCTTGCTCAGGCTTTTTCAGCGTGCAAGGCCGCGCGCAGGGCTGAGAGAACCGCGTCGGGGGCCTCGACCATCAGGTTGTGGCCAGCAGGCACGGTGTGCACCGTTGCGCCCAGCAACCGGGCCAGTGCCTGGCCGCTGCGAGCAGGAGTCATCTGGTCCGCTGCACCCAGGATGCAGTCTGTC
>JBIKMY010000363.1:0-2893 GCA_044358945.1 Rubrivivax sp. | reverse complement strand
CGCTGGAGGCCAGGGCCTTAGTCTGGCGGTTGCTGGATCCTGAAGCGATGATCACCCGCTCGAACAGCGGTGAGAGGGCCTCGGTGTTGAAGACGACGACGTTCTGCGCCTTCACGTCCTCGAGCCCATCGACGATGGCTCGTTGCAGCTTTCGGATGTCCATTCAGTGCGGGGTCTGGCCCCGGTAGAGGTGATGGAAGGCAATATAGCCTGCGACGGCCTCGCCCACCATCAGAGAAACCTCATCACCCCTTTCCAAGGCCTCGCGCAGGGCCGAAGAAGACACCGGGATGTCGGGCAGGGGCAACACTTCCAGCCGGTGCGGATGCCCGGCCAGTGCCGCGGGGGGCGCCGGCACCTGGCCTGCACGGCCGGCCACGGCCAGGGTGACGTGTTGCAGCAGCGCCGGCCAGTCCCGCCAGGTGTCCAGACGCCCGTACTGGTCTTGCCCCAGGATGAGGAAGAAGTCGGCCTCGGGATGCGCGGCGCGGCATTCGCGCACCGTGTCCACCGTGTAAGTGGGCCCGGTGCGGCGCAACTCGCGCTCATCGAGCCGGAAGCGGGGCTCACCCTGGATGAGCAGGCGCACCATGGCCGCGCGGTGGGCACCCGCCTGCAGGGCACGGCCCGCCTTCTGCCAGGGCTGGCCCGCTGGCAGCCACCACAGTTCGTCGAGTTGCAGGGTCTGCAGCGCTGTGCGCGCCAGGGCCAGGTGCGCCAGATGCGGCGGGTCGAAGCTGCCGCCCAGCAGGCCGATGCGTGCCGGGCGGCTGGCGGTCACGCCCAGTCCCGCGGGCGCAGGAAGTCGGTGTACAGGCGCGCCTCGGCCGAGCCCGGCTCGGGGTGCCAGTCGTAGCGCCACTTCACGATGGGCGGCATGGACATCAGGATGCTCTCGGTGCGGCCGCCGCTTTGCAGGCCGAACAGGGTGCCGCGGTCGAAGACGAGGTTGAACTCCACGTAGCGGCCGCGCCGGTAGGCCTGGAAGTCGCGCTCGCGCTCGCCGTAGGGCAGATGGCGCCGGCGCTGCACGATGGGCAGGTAGGCGCCGACGAAGGCATCGCCCACGGCGCGCATCATGGCGAAGCTGCCCTCGAAGCCGAGTTCGGCGAAATCGTCGAAGAACACGCCGCCAATGCCCCGGGGTTCGCCCCGATGCTTGAGGAAGAAGTACTCGTCACACCAGGTCTTGAAGCGCGGGTACAGCGCGGGGTCGATCGGGTCCAGCGCCACTCGGCAGGTGCGGTGGAAGTGCTGCGCGTCCTCTTCGAAGCCGTAGTAGGGCGTGAGGTCCATGCCACCGCCGAACCACACCACCGGTGCTTGCCCTTCGGGCAGGGCGGCGAACATGCGCACATTCATGTGCACGGTGGGCACATAGGGGTTGCGTGGGTGCATGACCAGCGACACCCCCATGGCCTCGAAAGGTGCGCCGGCGAGCTCCGGCCGGTGCTGCGTGGCCGACGGCGGCAGCGTCTTGCCCTTCACGTGGCTGAAGTTGCAGCCGCCGCGCTCCAGCAGGCCGCCCTCTTCCACCAAGCGCGACAGGCCGTCGCCTTCCAGCCGGCCTCCGGGCTCGCGCGTCCAGCCATCGGTGATGAACGTCTGGCCGTCTTCGTCCTGCAGGGCACTGATGATGCGGTCCTGCAAGTTCAGCAGGTAATGGCGCACGGCAGCGGTGTCGGGCACGGCGGGGGCGGAGGTGTTGGCCATGGTGATGTCAACCTCAGTGGGAACTGTGCGGGCTCAAGAAAGGTGGCCAGTCGTCAAACCAGCTTGATGGGTGCAGCCAATTCGGGCCGGCAGCCCTTGACGCCGCCCACGCGGCGCTCAATCTCGGACATGTCGGCCTCGGCGTCGCCGCTGAGGAGGATGCAGGAGTGCACCCCCACGCGGCGCCGACCGAAGTCCAGGTGGGCCAGGGCCAGGGGCACCTGCGCCCCCAGCGCCACGCGGTAGAACCCGCTGCGCCAGCCCGGACCAAGGGAACGCGTGCCCTCGGGCGCGACCACCAGCCACATGAACTCGTCGCGCTCACGCGCTTCACGCATCTGACGGGCCATGTCGGCCACGATGCCGCCCGGCGCGCTGCGGTTCACGGGCACGCCACCCATCCAGCGCAGCCAGGGGCCGAACAGGGGAACACGAAAAAGCGAGTCCTTGCCCCAGATGGTCACGCGGATACCCATGGCCCACTTGGCGAAGATGCCGACGATGAAGTCCCAGTTGGAGGTGTGCGGATAGACGGCGATCACCCCCTGGCGGGCCGGCAGGCCGTCAAAGTCCAGCTGCCAGCCTGCGCGCTCCAGGCACCACAAGGCCAGACGGCTGCCTCGGAACTGCACAGGCCGCTCGCGCAATTCCCGCGGGGCCGGCGCCCATGCGCTCGCCTGATCGGCGTGTGCAGGCTCGGCGGCGCTCATCGCGGCTTGATGGCCCGGTGGCCGATGTCACGGCGCCACTGCGCGCCGTCGAAGGAGATGGGGTTGAGCATGTCGTAGGCGCGCTGCTGCGCCGTGCGCACCGAATCTCCCAGCGCGGTGACGCACAGCACGCGCCCGCCGCTGGTGCGCACCTGGCCTTCGTCATTGAGTTCGGTACCGGCATGAAACACATGCCCGTCATCGCAAGGTCCAGGCAAGCCTGTGATGACGTCACCTCTGCGCGGCGCTTGCGGGTAGCCGCCCGCGGCCATCACCACGCCCAGCGCCACGTGGCGGTCCCACTGCAGCTCCACTTGATCCAGCGTTCCGTCAGTGGCGTGCAGGAAGAGGTCCAACGGGTCGCTCTTCAGGCGCATCAGCAGCACCTGCGCCTCGGGGTCGCCCAGGCGGGCGTTGAATTCCACGGTGCGCGGGCGGCCCTGGGCGTCAATCATCAGACCGGCATAGAG
>JBIKMY010000362.1:0-2896 GCA_044358945.1 Rubrivivax sp. | reverse complement strand
ACCGCGCAACCCTTGTAGTCGATGCCGTACTCGGTGTTGTCGTAGCCGATGCGCTTGATGGTGTCGCGCGCCACCTGGATGTAGTCCACGTGCGCGTTGGTGGTGATCTCGCCAGCCAGCACCACCAGGCCGGTGTTGCACAGCGTCTCGGCGGCCACGCGCGAGCGCGGGTCCTGCGCGAAGATGGCGTCCAGGATGGCGTCGCTGATCTGGTCAGCGACCTTGTCAGGATGACCTTCGGAAACCGATTCCGAGGTGAACAGATAATCTCTTGCCACTTGTGTGCTCCAGGTTGGGTTGGTTGATCGGCGTGGCCGATCAGGGGTGTCCTGGAAAGCGGCGACGCTTTAGCGGTTCCGGGCTCGAGAGCTTTGCTCTATCCCGCCAGCCGGCTTTTCCGGCTGCATCGCCCCGCAAGTAGTCCTTAACTCGGCGATACCGCAAAGTATAGAACCGAACCATGTCCTGGCTCGCCCACTGGCTGTCCCTGCGATCGCTGAGGTTCCTGCATGCCCTCGGGGCGCTGCTGGGCTGGGTCGTGTGGATGCTGTCGCCGGTCTACCGCACGCGGATGCGGGACAACGCCCGCCTGGCGGGGGTGAGCGCGCGGGACCGGCGCGCCGCCGTGGCGCACGCCGGGCGCATGACGCTGGAGCTGCCCCGGCTGTGGCTGCGGCCCAGGGATGCGCCGGTGCCCGACCCCGTACGCTGGGAAGGCGCAGAGCTCATCGAACAGGCGCTCGGCCGCCCAGGCGGGCTGCTCATCCTGACGCCGCACCTGGGCAGCTTCGAGGTGGCGGCGCACGCCTACGCGCAACGCTTCGGGCAGAGACAGCCCATGACGGTGCTGTACCGGCCGGCACGCAAGGCCTGGCTGCGGCAGATGGAAGAGACCGCACGCGCGCGGCCCGGTCTGGCATCGGCGCCGGCCTCGCTGGCCGGTGTGCGGCAGTTGATGCGGGCGCTGCGCGACGGCGGCACCGTGGCCCTGCTGCCCGACCAGGTGCCGCCTCAGGGGCAAGGCGTATGGGCCCCCTTCTTCGGCCAGCCGGCCTACACCATGACCCTGGGCGCGCGGCTGGCCCGCCAGACCGGCGCCACGGTGCTGCTGAGCTGGTGCGAACGCCTGCCGCACGGCCGCGGGCATGTGGTGCACATGACGCCGTGGATGCAGCACTGGCCCGAGCCTGAAGGCCTGGATGACGAGGCCTGGACGCTGCAGGCGGCCACGGCGATCAACCGGGCCATGGAAGAGCTGATACTGCGCCGACCCAGCCAGTACCTGTGGGGCTACCACCGCTACAAGCAGCCGCGTGCCACCCCCTGATCCCCGTTGAACCGCCTGACCTGATGGACTTTCTTGCCCGCCTGCTCGTGGCCGCCCTGCGGCTGTTGCAGCGCTTGCCGCTTGCACTGCAGGCGCGCATCGGGCGCGGATTCGGGGCGCTGCTGTTCCTGTTGGCGCACGAGCGTCGCGGCATCGCGCAACGCAACCTCGGCCTGTGCTTTCCACACTGGCCCGCCGAGGAACGGGCCCGCGTGCTGCGCGAGCACTTCGCCCTGCTGGGCCGCAGCCTGCTGGAGCGCGGACTGCTCTGGTATGCCCCGCCAGATCGACTCAAGGGCCTCATCCACGTGGAGGGCGACGTCGGCCTGGCCCAGCGCAGTGATCGGCCCGTGATGTGGCTGGTGCCGCATTTCCTGGGGCTGGAGGTGGCCGGCGTGGCAGTGCAACTGTTCCAGGAGCGCACCGCCGTGGACATCTACCGCACGCAAAGCAACGCCTTCCTTGACCGCGAACTGAAGAAGGGCCGTCTGCGTTTCGGCCGCGCCGAGGCCTACCCGCGCGGCGTGCCCATCCGCCACGTGATCAAACGCATCCGCGAGGGCTGTCCGTTCTTCAACATGCCCGATCAGGACTTCGGCGCGCGAGACTCCGCCTTCGTCCCCTTCTTCGGCGTGCCCACTGCCACCTTGCTGGCGCCTTCGAAGATGGCGCGCATGCTCGACATGGTGGTGCAGCCGGTGGTGGTGGACATCCTGCCAGGCGGCCAGGGCTGGCGCGTGCGCTTCCTGGAGCCCTGGGCCGACTGGCCGACGGCCGACCCGGCGGCCGACGCGGCGCGCATGAACGCCTTCATCGAGGCGCAGATCCTGCGCGACCCGGCGCAGTACCTGTGGGTACACAAGCGTTTCAAGACGCAGCCGCAGGGGCAGCCCCCGCTGTATCGATAATCGATGCCGATGAACCTGCGCTTCACCAAGATGCAGGGCGCGGGCAACGACTTCGTCGTCATCGACGCCACGCGCTCGCCGCTCGCCCTGTCGGCCGGGCAAGCCCGTCACCTGGGCGACCGCCGCTTTGGCGTGGGCGCCGACCAGATCCTGATTGTCGAAGCCGCGCCCTCGCCAGCGGTGGACTTCCGCTACCGCATCTTCAACAGCAGCGGCGAGGAAGTGGAGCATTGCGGCAACGGCGCGCGCTGCTTCCTGCGCTTCGTGCGCGCCAAGGGCCTGACCACGCAGCGCGTGGTGCGGGTGCAGACCATGAACCGGGTGCTGGAGCTGCGTGAAGGCGACGACGGCCGCGTCACCGTGGACATGGGGGCACCGGTGTTCGAACGGGAACAAGTGCCGTTTGATGCCGAGGGGCTGGTGGCCCGTCCGGGCGGCCTGCCGGACTTTCCCCTTTGGCCTCTGGCCCTGCCGTCCGGCGGCACGGTGGACGTGGCCGTGCTGTCCATGGGCAACCCGCATGCGGTGCAGCGTGTGAGCGATGTGGACACGGCACCCGTGAGCACCGTGGGCCCGCAGGTGGAGCGGCATGAGCGTTTCCCACGCCGAGTGAACGCCGGCTTCCTGCAGGTGCTGTCGCGCCGCGAAGTGCGCCTGCGCG
>JBIKMY010000361.1:0-2900 GCA_044358945.1 Rubrivivax sp. | reverse complement strand
CCGCTTCGTTCATCCTGATGTACAAGGAGCCCGCCGACAAGGCTGCAGCTGGTGAAGCGCTGAAGTTCTTTGACTGGGCCTTCAAGAACGGCAAGCAGATGGCGTTGGAACTGGACTATGTGCCGCTGCCCGACAAGCTGACCGCCGACATTCGCAGCCGCGTCTGGTCGCAGATCAAGCGCTGAACGGTCACGGGCTGCCGAGGTGACCATGAGCGGGACGACGCCTTCGCCCCTGGACGCTGCGGGACCAGGCGCACAGCCTGGACCTCACATCCTTGGGCATACTCAGAACGAGCGGCCTGACACGGAAGCACCTCGTATGACCCCTCCACCCTCTCCCCTTGCCGGCGTGGCCCCCGCCACGCTGGCCGTTGCCCGGCGACAACGCATTCAGGATACCGTCTTTCACCGGTTGACCCAGGCGTTCTCGCTTCTGGTGCTGGCGGCCTTGCTGGGCATCATCGGCTCGCTCTTGCTCAACGCCGCGCCCACGTTCAAGAAGTTCGGCCTTGATTTCCTTTGGGTGGCCGAGTGGGACATCATCAACGAGGAATTCGGTGCCTTGATCGCCATCGTGGGCACTGTCACGAGCGCAGGCATCGCCATGCTGATCGCGGTGCCCTTGGCCTTCGGCATCGCGTTGTTCCTTACCGAGACCTGCCCGGTGTGGTTGCGCAGGCCCCTGGGCACGGCCATCGAGCTGCTGGCTGCTGTGCCTTCCATCATTTATGGGATGTTCGGCCTGTTCGTCTTTGCCCCGCTGTTCGCCGATTACTTCCAGGTGCCGGTGCAACAGGTGCTGGGGGGCATGCCGCTGATCGGTTGGCTCTTCGGCGGCGCCCCCAATGGCCTGGGGATCTTGGCGGCCGGCATGATCCTGGCGTTCATGGTGCTGCCCTTCGTGGCAGCCGTGATGCGCGATGTCTTCGAGATTGTTCCGCCGATCCTGCGCGAGTCGGCCTACGGCCTGGGCTGCACCACCTGGGAGGTGGTGCGCCGGGTGGTGTTGCCTTATACGCAAACGGGCGTCATCGGCGGCATCATGCTGGGCCTGGGCCGGGCGCTGGGCGAGACCATGGCGGTCACCTTCGTGATCGGTAATGCCAACCGTCTGCCGACGTCGCTGTTCTCGCCCGGGACGTCCATCGCTTCTACCCTGGCCAACGAGTTCGGTGAGGCGGCGGACTTCCATCTCTCCACCTTATTCGCGCTGGGCTTCCTGCTGTTCGTGATCACCTTCGTGGTGCTGGCGATCGCAAAGATCCTCATCATCCGTACCGAGAAGGGCAAGGGCCTGTGAGCATGAATCCTTCTCTCTACCGCCAGCGCAAGCTGGCCAACCGCGTGGGCCTGACCCTGTCCATGGGCGCCATGGCGCTGGGGTTGACGGTGTTGCTGTGGATCCTGGCGGTGCTGTTCTACAACGGCCTGACAGCCATGGATCTCAAGCTGTTCACCCAGGACACGCCGGCCCCGGGCACGGAAGGCGGTGGCCTGCGCAACGCCATTGTCGGCAGCTTGATGATGCTGACCCTCACGGCGCTGGTCTCCACGCCAGTGGGCATCTTGGCAGGCATCTACTTGGCGGAGTACGGTGACCGCAGCCGCACCGCGGAGCTCACCCGGTTTGTCACCGACATCATGCTGTCGGCTCCGTCCATCGTGCTGGGCCTGTTTGTCTATGCAATCGCCGTGGCTACGGTGGGTAACTTCTCGGGCTACGCGGGCAGCCTGGCCCTGTCATTGATCGCCATCCCGGTGGTGGTGCGCACCACCGAGAACATGCTGCGCTTGGTGCCCGGCAGCCTGCGTGAGGCTGCGTTCGCACTGGGGGCGCCGCGCTGGAAGGTGGCCATCCTGGTCACGCTCAGGGCCGCACGCAGCGGCGTGATCACGGGCTTGCTGCTGGCGGTGGCCCGCATCAGCGGCGAGACCGCCCCCTTGCTGTTCACGGCCCTGAACAACCAGTTCTTCAACGCCGACATGGGGAAGCCCATGGCCAACCTGCCGGTGGTGATCTTCCAATTCGCGATGAGCCCCTACGATAACTGGATCCGTCTGGCCTGGGCGGGGGCGCTTCTCATCACGCTGGCCGTGCTGGTGATCAACATCGTAGCGCGAGTGTTCTTCCGCGACCGCTCCTCCAACTGAGCGCCTGCCCACCGCAAGGCCCCAACCGCTGAGTACACCACCCCATGCAAGCCGTCATCAACGAAACCACCGCCGCCACGCGCAACGCGCTGGAGGTGCGCAAGCTCAACTTCTTCTACGGGAAGTTCCAGGGCCTGAAGAATATCGATCTGGACATCGCCGAGAAGCGGGTCACGGCGTTCATCGGTCCGTCGGGCTGCGGCAAGTCCACGCTGCTGCGCACCTTCAACCGGATGTACAGCCTGTACCCCGGCCAGCGGGCCGAAGGGCAGATCAACTTCTACGGTGAGAACATCCTGGACGACGGCCAGGACCTCAACATGCTGCGCGCACGCATTGGCATGGTGTTCCAGAAGCCGACGCCGTTCCCGATGACGATTTACGACAACATCGCGTTCGGTGTGAAGCTCTACGAAACCCTGTCGCGCAGCGAGATGGACGACCGCGTGGAGTGGGCGCTGACCAAGGCCGCGCTGTGGAAGGAAGTCAAGGACAAGCTCAACCAGAGCGGCCTGTCCTTGTCCGGCGGCCAGCAGCAACGCCTGTGCATCGCTCGCAGTGTGGCGGTCAAGCCCTCGGTGCTGCTGCTGGACGAGCCCACCTCCGCGCTGGACCCGATTTCCACCGGCAAGATCGAGGAACTGGTGCACGAACTCAAGAGCGACTACACCATCGCCATCGTCACCCACAACATGCAGCAGGCTGCGCGCTGCAGCGACTACACCGCCTACATGTACCTGGGCGACC
>JBIKMY010000359.1:0-2903 GCA_044358945.1 Rubrivivax sp. | reverse complement strand
CCTGCTGCCGCACATCGAGGCCGAGAAGAACGCGCAGGCAGGCGCTGGCCTCGCCACGCGCGCCAAAGGCCGCATCGTCATCGCCACCGTCAAGGGCGACGTGCACGACATCGGCAAGAACATCGTCGCCGTCGTCCTGCAGTGCAACAACTTCGAGGTCGTGAACATGGGCGTGATGGTCCCGTGCCAGGACATCCTCGAGAAGGCCAAGGTCGAGGGCGCCGACATCATCGGCCTCTCAGGCCTGATCACGCCCAGCCTGGAGGAGATGCAGCACGTGGCCGCCGAGATGCAGCGCGACGAGCACTTCCGGCTGAAGAAGATCCCGCTGCTGATCGGCGGGGCCACCACCAGCCGCGTGCACACCGCAGTGAAGATCGCGCCGCACTACGAGGGCCCGGTGGTCTACGTGCCCGACGCCTCGCGCAGCGTGGGCGTGTGCTCGGACCTGCTGAGTGACGAACGCGCCAAGGCCTACATCGCCGAACTCAATGCCGAGTACGAACGCGTGCGTCAGCAGCACGCCAACAAGAAGGTCACGCCGCTGGTGAGCCTGGCCGCGGCGCGGGCCAACAAGACGCCGCTGGACTGGGCCGCCTACACCCCGCCCAAGCCCCGCTTCATCGGACGGCGCGTGCTGAAGAACGTGGACCTGGCCGAGATCGCGGCCTGCATCGATTGGGGCCCCTTCTTCCAGACCTGGGATCTGGCCGGCCCCTTCCCGCAGATCCTGCGCGACGAGGTGGTGGGCGCGGAGGCGCAGCGCGTCTTCAGCGACGGCAAGCGCATGCTGCAGCGCCTGATCGAGGGCCGCTGGCTGCAGGCCAATGGCGTCTTCGCGCTGCTGCCCGCCAACACGGTGGGCGACGACACCATCGAGGTCTACGCCGACGAGGTGCGCGAGCAGGTGCTGCTGCGCTGGTCGCCCTTGCGCCTGCAGACCGAGCGCCCGGTGGTGGACGGTGTGAAGCGGCCGAACCGGTGTTTGGCGGATTTCATCGCGCCCAAGACCGGCCCTGGTGCCCAGCCCGACTACCTCGGCCTGTTCGCCGTCACCGCCGGCCTGGGCGTGGAGAAGAAGGAACGCCAGTTCATCGCCGACCATGATGACTACTCCGCGATCCTGCTCAAGGCCCTGGCCGACCGGCTGGCCGAAGCCTTTGCCGAACGCCTGCACCAGCGCGTGCGCACCGAGTTCTGGGGCTATGCACCCGACGAGGCGCTAAGCAACGAGGCCTTGATCGCCGAGCAGTACCGCGGCATCCGCCCCGCCCCCGGCTACCCCGCTTGCCCGGACCACCGGGTGAAGGCGCAGATGTTCGAGGTGCTGAAGGCAGGCGAGATCGGCATGGGCCTGACCGAGAGCCTGGCCATGACGCCCGCGGCCAGCGTCAGCGGCTTCTACCTCGCCCACCCCGATGCGGCCTACTTCAACGTAGGCCGCATCGGAGAGGACCAGATCGCCGACTGGGCCCGGCGCATGGCACTGGACGAGGCCGAGGCCAGAAGGGCGCTGGCCAGCGTGGTGTGAGAGGCTGGCCGAGCCGGATGCCGACGGCGAGGAGGCGCGCACGCTGCTGGCCTGCCTGGACAGGCGCTTTCGCTGAAACAAAACGAAAAGAACCGAAACCGCAGCGACACCCGCTGCAGCCGCTGCGCCGGCACCATGACGGTCATGTTCAACCCGGTCACTGAAAGGACCTCCGTCATGAAAACCTGGATCAAACGCACCCTGATCGGCGCCCTTGGCGCCACCCTGCTGGTGGGCGGCCTCACCGCCTGCGGCTCGCACAGCCGCCACGACGGCGAATGGAGCGCGGAACGCATGACCGCAATGCGCGGCAAGGTGGTCGACAAGATCGGCAAGAAACTTGCGCTGGACGCCACCCAGAAGCAGAAGCTCGATGTGCTGGCCGACCAGATCATCGCCTCGCGCACCGCCTTCCGAGGCAAGGACACGGACCCGCGCGCCGAGCTCCAGGCCATGGTGGCCGGTGCGAAGTTCGACCGGCCGCGCGCCCAGGCGATGTTCGAGCAGAAGACCCAGGCCATGCAGGGCAACGGCCCGCAGGTGATCAGCGCATTCGCCGACTTCTACGACAGCCTGAACACGCAACAGCAGCAGGAAGTGCGCGAGCGCATGCAGCACCGTGGCGGCGGCTGGTGGGGCCGGGGCTGACAGGCCGCCAGCAGCAGGGCCGGTGCATCTTTGCGGCATAGGAAAATCCGGCATGCACCGCGTCCTGCTGATCGACGACGACGAACAACTCGGCGCGCCACTGGCGCGCTATTTCCAGCGCTTCGAACTGGACCTGACCCACGCCTTGCGCCCCAGCGACGGGCTGGCCCGCCTGCACGGCGGAGCGTTCGACGCGGCCATCCTGGACGTCATGCTGCCCGAGATGGACGGCTTCGAACTCTGCCGCACCATCCGCAAGGACAGTGACATCCCGATCATCATGCTCACCGCTCGCGGCGAGGTAACGGACCGGGTGGTCGGCCTCGAGCTCGGTGCCGACGACTACCTCCCCAAGCCCTTCGAGCCGCGCGAACTGGTGGCCCGGCTGCAGACGGTGCTGCGCCGCCGCCGTGCGCCGGTTGCGCCACCCGCTGCGGGTGCATCCCCGGACACAGGCGTGCTGCAGTTCGAAGGCCTGACCATCGACCCGACCCGGCGAAGCGTCGAGCGCCAGGGTCAGCCGGTCACGCTTACCGGCACCGAGTTCGAGCTGCTGCACCTGCTGGCCGCCGAGCCTGGCAAGGTATGGAGCCGCGACGACATCCTCAATCACCTGCGCGGGCATGAGGCCGAGCTCTACACCCGCGCCGTGGACATCGTCGTCAGCCGTCTGCGCAGGAAGCTCGAACCGCTGGACTGCATCAAGACCCTGCGCAATGCCGGG
>JBIKMY010000358.1:0-2909 GCA_044358945.1 Rubrivivax sp. | reverse complement strand
AAAGACGCAGTTGCTCGGTGCTGCGCGGCCGCAGGGCCAGCGCGCGCTGCACGGCGTCAGCCGGCGTCATGCCGATCAGGCGCAGCAGCGGCACGATGCGCAAGGGGTAGTCGGCCTCGCCCGTGACCCGACCCAGCTCGTCCACCTCGCCATCGCCCAGCGTCGCGGCCAGGTCGGTAGCGGTGGTCACACCCGCGCGCACCGCCAGTTGCCCGAAGGCGCGGATGCCGAATTCGTCACTCCCGAGGAAGGAGCGGTTCAGGCCCACCACGGCCAGAGCTGGGCCCATGGCATCGGGCCCCTTCAACTCGCCCGTGGGCAGGCCGTCAGGCCCCAGCGGAATGCCGGGGTGCTCGATGCCCGCGCGCAGCAGCCCGGCCTGTTCCAGGGCCGCCGTGTTGACGTTCAGGATGTGGCCGCTGGCGTGCATGACGCCCACTGGCCGCGTTCCACCGACCCGATCCAGGTCGTGCCGGTTGCAGCGGCGCTGGCCGAAGTAGATGGGATCGAACCCCCAGCCCACCAGGGGCGCCACCGGGTCGTCCATCACCGCGGCCCGGGCCGACAGGGCGGCCACCACGGCCTCCAGGGAAGGTGACCCGGCGACGGTGCGCCCCTGCGGGTCACGCACATCGAAGTAGCCGCAGTAGGTGAAGCGCCAGAAAGTGCCGGCCATCAGGTGGCTGTGTCCCTCCACCAGGCCGGGCATCAGCACCTTGTCGGCAAAGCGATCATCCAGTTCCAGGGGCCCCCAACCCGCCAGGTCTTCCAGCGCGCCCACACCGAGGATGCGGCCATCGCGCACCGCCACGTGGGTGGCCTCGGACCGGGAGGGGTTCAGGGTGAGGATGCGACGTGCGCAGTAGACCGTGGTGGGCATGGAATCCTTGACGTGTGTGCGTTGTGGTACGGTGTTGGTGTGGGGTATGTTATGCCCGCGGTCGGCACGCGCCTCTTTCGGGAACGTGACTTTTACACCTTCGAACTTCAGAACTCCGGCAGCGAATGGAGTGACAATCCGCCGGCTGCCAGTGGTCGCAGCGCGCACACCTTCATGGAAACACCCGCATCGAACGCACCGGCCCGCAAGACGCTCTTCCTGGGTCTGGACGGCGTAATGCATCACCGGAATGCCAAGGTGGCGGGCTTTCTTTCATGCATGCCGGTGCTGGAGCAGGCGCTGGGCTCAGCCGAGATTGACATCGTAGTGCTGTCCACCTGGGACTTCGCCAGCGACTTCAACCGCATCAAGGCGGCCTTTCCCCTAGAGCTGCGCGGGCGCGTGACGGGCCGGACCACGGAAGAACTGGGCTCGCTGCACAAGCGATTCAAGGAAATCCAGAGTTGGCTGCGGAACACGCCTGTGCCGGACTGGCGCGTGCTCGACAGCGACGCCTACGACTACCCGGACCCTTGCGCAGAACTCATACGCTGCAGTCCCCTCCTGGGCATGGGGCCGGTACAGGCGCAGGCGCTCCGGCAGTGGGTTCAGGTGCCCGAAGCCGTCGTGGGCAGCAAGGTGGTGGTTCCTGGGGCATAGGAGCTGACGGGCCCGGCGAGCCCAGTCCAGCCGCCTTCGCGCTGAATCAGGCGCCTGTGCCTTCCAGGCGGCGCCACACGGTCATGCCGCCGCTGGCCTTGTCCAGGTCTTTGAGCCACTCCTCGTGCGCCCGCAACTCCGATTCGCTGGCGGGCACGACCGGCAGCATGATCTGGCTGAGGTCGCGCCGCGTGAGCTCGCCTTGGGCATCGGTGGAGGCGGCGCTGGCGTCGATGACCAGGCTGTCCTGTCCGCGTGTCATGCGGACATAGACCTCCGCCAGCAGCCCAGCGTCCAGCAAGGCGCCGTGGAAGGCGCGGTTGCTGTTGTCCACCTCCAGGCGGCGGCACAGGGCATCCAGGGAGTTGGCCTTGCCCGGGAACATTTCGCGCGCCATGGTCAACGAGTCCGTCACCCGGGCCACCAGGGTGTGCACGGCCGGCCGGCCCAGGCGCTTGAGTTCCTCGTTGAGGAACCCGGTGTCGAAAGGCGCGTTGTGGATGATGATTTCGGCGCCGCCCAGGAACTCCAGCACTTCAGGAGCGTGATCGGCAAAGCGGGGCTTGCCGGCCAGGAACTCGTCGGTCAAGCCGTGTACGCGCACGGCCTCCGGGTGCACGGGGCGCTCGGGGTTGAAATACAGGTGCAGATGGCGGCCCGTCAGGCGCCGGCCCACCATCTCGATGCAGCCGATCTCGACGATGCGGTCGCCAGCGGCGGCATCCAGGCCGGTGGTTTCAGTGTCCAGGAAGATCTGTCGCATGGGGCTGCAGGCAAAGAGGACAAGAAAGGGTCAAGGCAGCGGTGTGGCGCGGGCCGACCAGCGCATCAGCCAGACACCGGCCAGCACCATGGGCACGCACAGCCACTGTCCCATGCTCATGTTCAGGGCCAGCAGGCCCAGGAAGCTGTCGGGTTCCCGGAAGTACTCGGCCACGAACCGCAGCACCCCGTAGCCCACCAGAAACGCCCCGGATACCTGGCCCGTGGGGCGCGTGCGGCCGCCATACCACCACAGCAGCGCGAACAGCAGCAGCCCTTCCAGCAGGAACTGGTAGAGCTGTGAGGGGTGGCGGGCCACCATGCTGCCCGACTGCGGAAAGGCCATGGCCCAGGGCAAGGAGGCATCGGCCTGGCGCCCCCATAGCTCGCCGTTGATGAAATTGCCGATGCGGCCGCTGGCCAGGCCCGTGGGCACGCACGGGGCGATCAGGTCGGTCACCTGCAGGAAAGGACGGCGCCGAAGGCGTGCAAACAGCGCCATGGCCAGCACCACGCCCAGAAGCCCCCCGTGGAAAGACATGCCGCCCTTCCACACCATCAGCATCTCCAGGGGGTTCTCAAAGTAGTAGCCCGGCTTGTAGAACAG
>JBIKMY010000357.1:0-2912 GCA_044358945.1 Rubrivivax sp. | reverse complement strand
GCACGACAGATTTTTTACCCGCTGACGGCGCAGGCTGCGCCGTCAGCCTGCCCCCTTTCTCCGCAGGGCGTGGACGATGACGCGGCGCATCGCGGTGGTGGGCTCCGGCATCGCCGGCCTGTCGGCGGCGTGGTCGCTGGCCCCGCAGGCGCAGGTCACGCTGTTTGAGGCCGGCAGCCACTTCGGCGGTCACGCCCATACGGTGGACGTCACGCTGGAGGGGGTGACCCACGGCGTGGATACCGGTTTCCTGGTCTACAACCACCGCACCTACCCGAACCTGATCCGCCTGTTTGCCGAACTGGGCGTGGATACCGCCCCCTCGGACATGTCGTTCTCGGTGCAGAGCCATGCCGACGGGCTGGAGTGGAGCGGCTCCAACCTGAACACGGTGTTCGCGCAGCGGCGCAACCTGGTCCGGCCGGCGTTCCTGGCGATGTTGCGCGACATCCTGCGCTTCAACCGGCTGACCACTGCCGTGGCCGAACGCCATCAGGAACAGGAGTTGACCGAGCCCATTGGCGAGTTCCTGGACCGACACGGCTTTGACCAGGTGTTTCGCAACTGGTACTTCCTGCCGATGATCGGCTGCATCTGGTCGTGTCCGACGGAGCAGATGCTGCGCTTTCCCGTGGCCACGATGATCCGCTTCTGCCACAACCACGGCCTGATCCAGGTGGCTGACCGCCCCCAATGGCGCACGGTGCGAGGCGGCTCGCGCCAGTACGTGCAGAAGATGCTGCCGCGGGTGACGGACGCACGTCTGAACACGCCCGTGCACTCGGTGAGGCGGGCGCCCCCGGGTGCCGGTGCGGGCAGCGGAGCCGCCGGCGTGTGGGTGGCCACCGACGCCGGCGAGGAGCGCTTCGACGAAGTGGTGCTGGCCTGCCACAGCGACCAGTCCCTCGCGCTGCTGTCGGACGCCAGCGAACAAGAACGGCGCTGGCTGGGCGCCCTGCGCTACCACCCCAACCGCACGGTGCTGCACACCGACACTTCGCTCATGCCGCGCCGCCGCCTGGCCTGGGCGGCCTGGAACTACGAGCGCGCCTCGCAGCTGCAGCGCGAGCAGGCCAGCGTGTGCCTGCACTACTGGATCAACCGCCTGCAGCCTTTGCCCTGGAAGACGCCGGTCATCGTGTCGCTCAACCCGTCGCGGGAGCCAGATCCATCCACCGTGATCCGCTCCTTCGAGGTGCACCACCCCGTGTTCGACCAGGCTGCCATCAACGCCCAGGCCCGTCTGCACGAGTTCCAGGGTCAATCACATGTCTGGTTCTGCGGGGCCTGGACACGCTACGGCTTCCACGAGGACGGGCTCATGTCCGGCCTGGCGGTCGCGCAGGAACTGCATGCGCGCATGGCCGCGCAAGGCTCCAGCCTGAGGGCGGCGTGAACGCCCCCGCCCAGGCGCTGCTCGCCACGGGCGAGGTGCGGCACACCCGGCTGCGTCCGGCCCGCCACGCCTTCGACTACCCTACTTTCTTCGTGCTGCTGCCCATGCGCGCCCTGCGCGCCCAAGCCCATCCGGCGATGGCGCGCAACCGCTTCGGCTGGTTGTCCTTCCATGATGCCGACCATGGCACGGGCGGCCCGGATGCCCTGGCCTGGGTGGAAGGGCTGCTGGCGCAGGAGGGGCTGAGCGACGCGGACGGCGACGACATGGGCGAGATCTGGCTGCAGACCTACCCGCGGGTGCTGGGCATCGCTTTCAAGCCCGTGAGTTTCTGGTACTGCCACCGCCGGGACGGATCGCTGCGCGCCGTCCTGGTGGAAGTAAACAACACCTTCGGCGAGCGCCATTGCTACCTGCTGACAGACGACGCCCTGCACTTCGGGCAGGAACTGCAGGCCAGGAAGGTGTTTCACGTGTCGCCGTTCTGCCGCACCGAGGGCCGTTACCGCTTTCGCTTCATGCGCACGGCCGAACGCATCGTGGCGCGTGTCGAGCACGACGACGACGAAGGCCCCTTGATCCTGACCAGCATGTCGGGCCATCTGGAACCGCTGACGTCCGCCGCCGTGGCCCGCGCCAGCATCCGCATGCCGCTGATGACGCTGGGCGTGATCGTGCGGATCCATTGGCAAGCGCTGAAGCTTTGGCTCAAGCGCGTGCCCTTCATCTCCAAGCCCGAGGCTCCCGAGAGCTTCGTCACCCGTGGAAGCGCGCCATGAACACCCGCACTGCCCAGGCTTTCTCCCTGCCCAGCGCCGCCCCGGCTGCGGCGCGCACGGTTTTTGCGCTGCTGAAGAAGCTGCAGCACGGCACGCTGGACGTGCAGATGCCCGACGGCGCGCAAGCCCGCTTTGGCAGCGGCGCGGCGCACGAACCCAAGGCCGCGCTGCGACTGGTGGACTGGCGCGTGTGCTCGGCCGCGCTCAAGAGCGGCGACATCGGTTTTGCCGAGGCCTACATCGACGGCCACTGGACCACGCCGGACCTGGCGGCGCTGCTGCGCCTGTTCATCGCCAACCGCGACGCCATGGACTCCGTGATCTACGGCACCTGGTGGGGTTCGCTGGTCTACCGCCTCAAGCACCTGCTCAACCGCAATTCGCGCAACGGCAGCAAGAAGAACATCCATGCCCATTACGACATCGGCAACAGTTTCTACAAGCTGTGGCTGGATGAGACGATGAACTACTCCAGCGCGCTGTTTGAGGGCGACTTCGCCCGGCCCAGCAGCCAGGCGCAGACCGCCAAGGTGCGGCGCGCACTGGCCGAATGCGGCGTGCGCCCGGGCGACCGAGTGTTGGAGATCGGCTGCGGCTGGGGCGCGCTGGCGCAGGAAGCGGCGGCAGGCCTGGGCGCTCGCGTGACCGGGGTGACGCTGTCCACCGAGCAACTGGCCTTTGCCCAGGAACGCATGCAGCGCCTGGGCGTGGCCGAGCGCGCCGACCTGCGGCTGCAG
>JBIKMY010000030.1:0-11509 GCA_044358945.1 Rubrivivax sp. | reverse complement strand
CTCGATGTCGATGCGGGAAAGCAACCGCTGCCACTGCGCATCGGCGGCGGCGCGCACGGTGTCGAAGGACTTGTCCTGATCCACGGCCAGGTTGCGGCGCGCGCCGTCCACGTCCACGGTGGACAGGGCCACACGCGCGTGCAGCACGCGGCCGGGGCCGAGGTCGAAGTCGAGCAGGTAACGCGCGGCCTGGTCACCTGCGCGGGGTGGCAACGTGGTCACGCGCTCGATGGGTCGATCGAAGCGCACGATGAACGAGGCTTCGCGCTCGACCCAGTTCTTCGCGTGCGTGGTGCCGGTCAGCTCGCCGCGCGGGGCGTCCACGGTGGATGCGGCCTGCGTGACCCGCGGCGTGACTTCTGGTCCATGGCCGAACAGCAGCCCGTGCTGCAGGTCCACCAGCACCTGCACGCGGCCACGCCGCGTGAAGGTGTAGCGGTGCACGGCCACGCGCTGGGTGGTGGTGAGTTCCACGCGCACACCATGGCCGGGCAGCGTGACGCGGTAGACGCCGGGGCGGGCACTCTCTGTCTTCTTGTCGGGGGCGGCCGAGAAGTCGGTGCTCTGGGCCGTCCAGCGCGTGCCGGCCGCGGGCATCAGCAGCACATCGCCCAGCTCGGGGATGCCGGCGCCGCTGATGTGCGTGTTGGAGAAGCCCAGGATGCGCGGCGCGCGGTACTGGTAGCCGCTGCTGTAGCTCCAGCCGCGGTCGGCGTTGTCGGGGCCGGGGGCGACCATGCCGAAGGGCACCATCGCGGCCGGCGTGACGTGACCGGTGCCGTCGGTGCCGATGAAGGGGTCGACATGGCGCGTGAGGTCGCCACGTGACAGCCCGGAGGCGGCAGCCAGGCCCGAGGCCACCACCATCACGAAGGTCCAGGCCCAGCTTCTCAGAGACGTGTTCATGCCCCGGCTTCTCGGTGGGTCAAGGCGGGGCAGATGTCAATGCGACCAGATCACCGGGTTCTTGCGCGTGGCGATGACCTCGTCCTCGCGGGCACCGGGGCACCACTGGTCGCGGTCGTTGGCCTGGATCGCGCTGAGCGCGGGCACGAGGCGCATGGCAGCGTCCATATAGATCACCGTCATCACCGAGCGTGGCTGCGTGCCAGTGTTGGGGCCGGCCTTGTGGAAAGTCCAGCCCAGGTGGAAGCTCACCTCGCCGAGATCGAAAGGCCCCACCTCGAAAGGGAAGCCGTGGCGGGCCATGTTCTCGCTGATGCGCGCTTCGCTCTCGTCGCTGATGCCCAGGTCTCGCCCGAAGGCCATACCCTGGCTGCCAGCGTAAAAGCCCAGCGGGCCCATCTCAGTGGGCACCGCCTGCAGCGGAATCCACGCGGTGATGGTGCGGTCACTGGCCAGCGGCCAGTAGTACTGGTCGGCGTGGGCCGGCGTGATGCCGCCGCCGGGTTCCTTGTACAGGCTCTGGTCGTGATACAGGCGAACCCCACGCACCTCCAGCAGCTCGGCCGCGATGCGCGCCAGGCGCTGCCCCATCACGAAGCGGGCCACCAGCGCGCTGCGCTCCCACAGGTTCATCACCTGCAGAAAGGCGCGGTCGTAGGTGCTGCGCTCGGCCAGCGGCCGGCTCTCGGTGTTGAGCTCGATGGTCAGCCGCGTGATCTCACGCCCGTAGTGCGCCAGCGTCTCGGGCGAGAGCACCTGCTTGAGTTTGATGCAGCCGTCGCGGCGAAAGGCTTCGATCTGCGCCGCCTCCAGCGCATAGGGGCTGTCGAGATCGGGCCAGAGAGGGGTGTCGTTCATCAGGGACTCAGCGGGGGCAAGGTGGAACGGGTGAAGAGGGTCAACCCAACAAAAGGGGCGAGATGCAAGGCCTGGTGGCCAGGCAGCTCAAGACAACGGCGCGAACAGCACAGCGCCAGGCGGCAGGTGCAGCTTCGCTCGCTGTATGCCAGCGCCGCCATGCGTAAAGAGCGGCTCAGCGCCGGTGGCCACGGCCGCTGGCAGCGGCACCGTGGCAGCATTGGTGCCGAGGTTGAAGGCCAGCAGCAGCGCGTCGCTTCCGTTGGCATCAGCATGCAGGCGACGCAGCAACAGCACGTCACCTTCGACGACCAGCGCGTCCAGGTCGCCCAGGCGCAGCGCAGGGTGTTGGCGCCTCAGGGCCAGCAGGCAGCGCGTGGCGTGCAGGGTCGAGGCCGGGTCGGCCAGCTGGCGGTCGACCGCCAGCGGCGCATGGGCCGGGTCCACCGGCAGCCAGGTTCTGGCGGCGCTGCTGAAGCCCAGCTGCGGCGCATCGGACTGCCAGGGGAACGGCGTGCGGCAGCCATCGCGGCCCGGGTTCAGAGGCCAGTTCGCCAGGCCGAAGGGGTCGCGCAGGTCTTCAAAGGCCAGGGTGCTCTGCGGCAGGCCCAGCTCTTCGCCCTGGTAGAGAAAGACCGTGCCGCGCAACGCGAGCAGCAGCGCCAGCCAGGTGGTGGGTGTGGCCCCGGCACCAGTGGACCCGGCATCGGCCCGTCCGCCGAAGGCGAAACCCGCCGATGCACCACCCCCCCAGCGCGAGGCCACACGCGGCACATCGTGGTTCGAGAAGGCCCAACTCGGCCAAGCCTCGCGGCCCACACCCTCGGTCCACCCCGCCAGGTGGCGCAACAGCTGCGCGGCGTCGGGCCGCTCACCCAGGAAGGCAAACGAATAGGCGGTGTGCAGGCGCTGCCGGCCCTGCGTGTAGTCCACCATGGTCGCCAAGGGCTCGGCGCCACCGATCTCGGCCACGGCCATGCGGGTGCGGCCGCCCTCGCCATGGCGATCCATCAGCGCGCGCAGCCGCTCGAAGAAGGGCGGCGCCTCGGGTTGGTCGGCGTTGTGCAGGTGCTGCTGCATCAGCACCGGCGCATCGCCTCGCCGGCCTTCGGGCAACGGTGGGTTGTCCTGCAGGTCCCGGTTGTGGAAGTAGAGGTTGGCGGTGTCGAGGCGAAAGCCGTCCACGCCGCGTTCGAGCCAGTGTTGAGCGATGTCCAGCACCGCGTCCTGCACCGCCGGGCAGTGGAAGTTCAGATCGGGCATCTGCGGCAGGAAGTTGTGCAGGTGGTACTGCCGCCGCCGCGGCTCCCAGCGCCAGGCCGGGCCGCCCATCCAGCTCTGCCAGTTGCTGGGCGGGCTGCCGTCGGCCTTGGCGTCGGCCCACACGTACCAGTCGGCCTTCGCGTTGTCGCGGCTGGCGCGGCTCTCCTCGAACCACGGGTGCTCAGCAGCGGTGTGGCTCCACACCTGGTCGATCACCACCTTCAGGCCCAGGCGGTGGGCTTCGGCCAGCAGCGCGTCGAAGTCGGCCCCGGTGCCGAACAGCGGGTCCACACCCAGGTGGTCGGCCACGTCGTAGCCGAAGTCGCGCATCGGGCTTGTGAAGAATGGCGAGAGCCAAATGCCATCGACGCCCAACGAGGCCACATAAGGCAGCCTGGCCGTCACGCCGGCCAAGTCACCCACGCCGTCACTATCGGCGTCGGCAAAGCTGCGCGGGTAGATCTGGTAGAGGGCGGCACCGCGCCACCAAGGGCTGCTCATGGGAATAGAAGAATGAGAGACGATGGATACGCCAGAAAACTGACAGTTTCCACAGGAAAGGCGGCATGCTCAGCCTGTCGGCACGTTCAAAATGACGGTTTCCATACTCCTTCAGGCAAGGGATTTCCCGCGCTTGCCACACCTCTGGAGCCCCGCACCATGAGGATCACCCGTGAGGCGGTGCGCCACCCTGACGAGTCGCTGCGCCTGCTGCACCTTGAACTGGCGACCTTTGGGGGCGGCATGCACCGCCATGCTCATGCCGAGCTGACCTGGATCGAACGTGGTCAGGGTTTGCGTTGGGTGGGCGATAACGTGGAGCCGTTCTTCGACGGCGACCTGGTGCTGGTGGGCGGAGAAGTGGCCCATCTGTGGGCCAGCCGCGGCCCACAGCCTGAGGCGGGCTGCGCGGCCACGGTGCTGCAGTTCAAGCCCGATTGGGCAGCGAGCACGGGCCTGCCCGAACTGACCGGTGCTGCATCGTTGCTGTCCCGCGCCGCCCTGGGTCTGGAGATCCGGGGAGACACGCGGCAGGAGGTTCAGCACTTCGTGCGGCGCATGCGTCACGCCACGCCCGCGCGCCGGGTCGCAGCCTTCGTGAACGTGCTGGGCGTGCTGATGGAGGGCACGGCGGACCTGAGGGAGCTGTCCGACCACCGCTTGGCCGGCGGACCCGCCGCCGACAACCGCGCAGGGCAGGGGCGCATCGACCGCGTGCTGAACTGGATCGAGGAACACCTCGCCGAGGACCTGCGGGTCGAGCATGCGGCAGCGGTGGCCCATGTGACGCCATCCGCCTTCGGCCGCTTCTTCAGGCGCGAAGTCGGCAAGAGCTTCACCGAATACGTCAATGACGCCCGTTGCGGCTGGGCCGCGTTGCAGTTGACCCAGAACCGCGAGCCCATCGCACACATCGCGCAGTCCTGCGGCTTCTCGACGCTGTCCCACTTCGGCGAGCAGTTTCGGCGGCGATACGGCATGGCCCCCCGCGAGTTTCGGGCAGGCGCTCGCGGGTCAAGCCAGGCGGAGTGAGCCTGGAGTGGGCGGGCCAAATTCAGGGCCGCTCTGGAGGCCTGTCATGCGCTGCGTGCAAGTCGCTGATGCCCAAGCCTGCTGGGCGCCCTTCAGGGGGTGCCGCTGCGCGGCAGGTCACGGCCCCATTGACGGCGATCGGCCCTCAACTGGTAGCGCGCACGGTAGGCGGCCGGCGTCATGCCGGTCTCGCGACGGAAGGCCGTGCGCAGCATCACCACGTCGCGCCAACCGCATTGCTCGGCGATCGCCTCCACCGGGAGGTAGGTGGTCTCCAGCAGCATGCGCGCCCGGGTGACGCGCAGGCCGTGCAGCATCTGCAGCGGTGTGCAGCCGAAGGCCGCCCGGAAGTGGCGCAACAGCGAGCGCTCGCTGGTGGCCGCAGCCTGTGCCGCGCGCGCGAGGCTGTAGGGTTCCTGCAGATGGTCCTCCAGCCAGCGCCGAGCCCGCTCCAGCACCCCAGGCCCCAGGCGCGAAGGGGTGACCTGGGCCACGGCCTCGGCCAGGCGCTGGCGCTCGGCGCTGTGCAGCAGCACGGTGCGCGCGGCCTCCACCCATTCGCCAAGACGGCCTTCCAGGCCCCGTGCCTTCAGCGCCGCCAGAACGAGCTCCGTGGTGAGGGCTGGCGAGTCGGCCGTCCAGATGCCGTCTTCGCCCGTCCACGCGTCGCCGGGCGCGAGCCGCACGGTCGGCGCGTGGCGGCGCACGCTCGTCACGAAGGGCCAGGGCACGGCGGCCAGGCGGTCATCCAGCAGCCGGGCTTCGCCCAGCAAGGCCACACCCGTGTAGACGGCCAGCACCTGGCCGCCGGCTGCATGCACGGCGGCCAGGCGCGGGCAGGCGGCGCGGTCGCGGTGGACCAACCGGTCCAGGTGCGGGCCGTTGCGCGCATGCCAGCCCGGGACGACGAGCACGTCGGGCCGGGCCACGCGCCGGGTGCCGGGCTGTGTGCGGCGCACCGCGCGGCCTTCTGGCGACGTCCACTGCCAGCAGAAGGGCGCGCGCCGGGCGCCCCGCTGCTGGGCCAGGGTGTTGAGCATGCGCAGCACGTCCACGACCGCTGCGGCAGGACCTTCCAGCATGTCCTGGCTGCACAGCAGCTCGACGTGGACGGCAGGGTGGGAGGTCGACGTTGCCATGTGGCGATATTGCCACCAAGCATGGCGATTCCATCACTGGCCGTACCGCCACGCCAGCCCCTAGAGTCCAGGCGTCGCCTGTCTGGAGCCACCATGCACCCGAAACCACCACTTGCTGCCCGCCGACATCTGCTGGCCTTGGCTGCGGCCCTGCCGTACAGCGCTCTGAGAGCGCCAGGGGCTCTGGGAGCCTTGGGGGCCCTGGGGGGCCTCGCCAGTCTCAGCAGCCGGGCCCATGCGCAGGGGACCTTTCCCACACGTGCCATGACGATGGTCGTGCCCTACACCGCGGGCGGTGCGTCGGACATGGGCGCACGACTGCTCGCCCCCGAGATGGGCCGCTTGCTGAACCAGAACATGGTGGTCGACAACGTGGGCGGGGCCGGCGGCTCGCTGGGCGTGCAGAAGTTCCTTGCGGCACCGCCGGACGGCCACACGATGCTGTACGGCTCCCTGAGCGAAGCCATCCTGGTGCCAGCGATCAACCCCGCGACGCCCTACAAGGCCGACGACCTGCTGCCCGTGGCGCTGGCGGGCAAGACACCCGTGGTCTTCGTTGCCCGCAAGGAGTTCCCGGCCAACAACCTCGACGAACTGATCGCCCTGGCGCGCCGCTCGCCGGGCCGGCTCACCTACGGCTCGCCCGGCATCGGCACCTTTCAGCACGTGATGGCCGAGACGCTGAAGGAGCGCGCGGGCATCTTCATGGTCCACATCCCGTACCGGGGCGGGCAGCAGATCGTCAGCGACGTGATGGGCGGGCAGGTGGATCTCGGGGTCACCACGGTGCCCAACGTGGCTCCCCTGGTGGCCACCGGGCGGCTGAAGGCGCTGGGCGTGTCCTCGTCAGCGCGCGTGGCGGCCCTGCCCGACGTGCGCAGCTTCGGTGACACCCCGGCCCTCAAGGGCCTGGACCTGCAGACCTGGGGCATGGTCTTCGTGCACGCACGCACTCCTGATGCCGTGGTGGCACGGCTGAACGCCGCTGTCAACGAGGTGCTGCAACTGCCCGCCGTGCGGGAGGCCCGACTGAAGGCAGGCTCGGAACTTTCAGCGCCCCTGTCGCCGGGGGCCGCGCTCGCCTTCTACCGCGCGGAGCGAGACACCTACAAGCCTATCGCCCGGCGCATCAAGCCGGAGTAGTCGATGAAGCCGGTTTTGCGGGGCTCGGGTGGGCCCCGTGTCGCCCTGACGGGCTTTTTCATCGAGTGCAACCGCTGGTCGCCCGTCAGCACGGCGCAGGACTTCCAGGCGGGCACGGACCTGGCCGGCGAGGCCCTGGCCGCACAGCTGCGCGCAGCAGCCCCACGCCTGCTGCCGGACATGCCGGGCTTCGTCGCCGAGATGGACCGGCTGGGAGCTTGGGAGCCGGTGCCCCTGCGCATGGCCGGGGCGCAGCCCGGCGGCCCGGTGGAACACGCGTTCTTCACGTCCTTCGTCGAAGACGTCGCACGGCGCCTGCTCGAAGCCGGGCCGGTGGACGGCGTGTACGTCTGTTGCCACGGCGCCGCACTCACCACCGAGCAGGACGACCCGGACGGCACCTTCTTCGCACGGTTGCGCGAGATCGTCGGCCCCTCAGTGCCCATCGTGGCGGTGTTCGACCTGCATGCGAACGTGTGCCCGCGCACGGTGCAATCCCTTTCGGCCTTCGTGGCCTACAAGACGAACCCCCACGTCGACCTGCGCGAACGCGGAGAAGAGGCGGCGCGCCACCTGCACACGCTGTGGCGCGACGGACCCGGAGTCGTCGAGCACGTCAAGCTGCCGCTGGTGCCGCCCGCGCCTTCCCAGTTGGTGGCCCCAGGCCACCCCTACCACGCGCTGATCGGCCTGGCCCAGCAGCAGGTGGGGGGCCGCGTGATCAACGTCTCGCTGTGCGGGGGCTTCGCGCTCGCGGACAGCCCCCATGGCGGGTTCAGCGTGTGCGTGAGCGCGAGCCAGGGGGACCGTGCGGCGGCACGCGGGGTGGCCGAGCGTCTGGCCCACGCTGTGTGGCACACACGCGGGCGCTTTGTCACTCACCTGACGCCGCTGGCGCAAGCCGTCCGGGCCGCCGTGCAGGCGGGCGAGGATCCCGCACTGCCGCCGCTGATCCTGGCAGACGTGGCCGACAACCCAGGGGGAGGAGGCAGCGGCCACACGGTGGACCTGCTGGAGGCGCTGCTGGACGCTGGTGCGCAAGGCGTGGTGCTGGGTGTGTTCACCGACCCGGCGCTGGCCGCCCAGGCCCATGCGCTCGGCACCGGCCACACCTTCGAGGCCGTCCTGAACCGCCAGGCGAGCGGGCGCGGCTTCGACCGCAGCTTGCGCGTGCGCGCCACCGTGCAGGCGCTGAACGATGGCGATTTCGTCGGGCGCCGGGGCATGGTGGCGGGCACGCGACGGACCATGGGCCCAACCGCCCTGCTGGCGCTGCAGGGCCGCAATGCTCACCCGTTGAGGGTCGTCGTGATCTCGGTGCGGCAGCAGCTGCTCGACCCGGCGCAGCTGGACATCCTGGGAAGCCTGGCGGGCGTGCGCACGCTCGTGATCAAGAGCCGCGGCCACTTCCGGGCGGCCTTCGAAGGGTTCACGTCGGACGACCGCATCCTGGAGGTCGACTGCCCGGGCCTGACGACGCCCAACCTCGCCACGCTGCCGTGGACGCGCCTGCCGCGGCCGGTGTTTCCCATCGATGCCGACGCAGCCTGGACAGGGCCGCTCGACCCGCAGGTGGTCCCTGAAGCCCTCGGCTTGCCTGGCTAGAGGTGACTAGAGGTCCAGCGCCCGCGGCTTGAAGCGGCGGTCGTCGCGGAACAGAAAGACCTCGCTGAACTTCCACGGCCGTGGCAGGTGCGAGACGTCGCCGAACGGCGCTGCACGCTGCACCGCGTCGATGGCCAGTTGCACCGTGTCACGGGCCTGGCTGGGCTGGCGCTGCACGGTGATGCGGCGCACGGAGCCGTCGGCGTTGAGTTCCACCTCCAGCACGGGGTGGCCAGCAGGGGCTGGGGCACCGGCCCCGTGAACGTGCGGTCTGGATTGGTGTCCACGAGTCGGCGGCCCGCATGCAGCCTGAACTCGTCCCAGTTGCGGTACGCCGCTCTGGACGCCGGGGCTGGCAGCGGCCGGGCGCGCCTGGATGGTGTCGCCAATGCCCACGGGCTTGACGAAGCGCAGGGTGTCCAGGCCGTAGTTGGCCAGCACCGGGCCGGGCGAGGGCGAGACGAACAGGCCTGCTGCCGCAGACCAAGTCACGCAGCGCGGCGCACGGCTGGATTTAACATCCATACAACCCATTGCACTATCCAGCCCACTCGTCACCTCGCGCCATGCGTATCAGCCTCCACGACCGAGACTGCATCAGGCAGGCCACATCCGAAGTCGCCGGCCCGGGCGCCAAGGCCATGCTGTTCGGCTCGAGGACAGACGACCAGAGACGAGGCGGTGACATCGATCTCCTGATTGAGCTGCCCGAACCGGCTGAGGACCCTCTTGCGCTCTCGCTGCGCCTGGCCGCCAGGATCCAGCGCGGGATCGGACTTCGCAAGATCGATGTGCTGGTGGCAGACCCCTGCACCGCCGATTTCCCCTTGCTGCGTCAAGCGCGGCGTGATGCGGTGGCAGTATGAACGCCGACAACCCCCTGAAGACACCGCCCGACGAGCGGCTGCGCTTCCTGGTGCAGACCGTTCTGGCCGAATCAGCGCACTTGCAGCGCACCGACGCCAGACTGTTCGCTCAGCCCATGACCGCACAACGGGCCGAAAGCTTGAAGTCTGACCAGGATCTGGCTGAGCGGGTGGATGCCTTCGTGGCCCGGTTTGGGCGTCTGCAGGACACGCTAGGAGACAAGCTGCTTCCTCGGCTGCTCGAATGGTTGGCCGAACCCATCGGGCCTGCCATCGACAACATCGCGCGTGCCGAACGGTTGGGGCTGATCCGCTCCGGCGAGGCTTGGATCGAAGCCCGGCAGCTGCGCAACTTCATGATCCACGAGTACGTGCGGGACACCTCCCGGCTCGCTTCGGCACTCAACCAAGGTCACGCCGCGGTCCCCCTGCTGGTAGAGGCCGCTTCAGCCATAGCGAGGGTTTGCGGTTTGGGGCCCCGGGAAGTGGATGGTTCTTGAAGGGCGCTCGCCTGATACCGCGAGTTCAATGCCTTGAAGCAGTCGCTCAGCGTTTGAGTTAACTGGTCCACCGCTGTCTGTAGCTAAAGACCCAGCATTGCCCAAGGTTGCCACGTGCCTGGCAGCCGACGACTCTCGGCAACCATCCCAGGCACGGCTACGCCGGCCGCTTCAACACCAGCGTCAGGATGTCGTAGCTGGCCACCAACTCGCCCAGCTGGTTGGTGACCTGCACGTCCCAGGCCACCACGCCTTGAAGGGGCTGGCCCTTGCGGGCGGGCTTGTCGGTCTTGCGCTTGCAGGTCAAGCGCGCCTGGATGGTGTCGCCAATGCCCACGGGCTTGACGAAGCGCAGAGTATCCAAGCCGTAGTTGGCCAACACCGGGCCGGGCGAGGGCGAGACGAACAGGCCTGCAGCGGCTGACAAGACAAAGTAGCCATGGGCGATGCGCTTGCCAAACGGGCTCTCCTTGGCCGCGATCTCGTCGAAGTGCATGTAGAAGTAGTCGCCCGAGATACCGCCGAAGGCGACGATGTCGGCCTCGCTGACGGTGCGGCGGTGCGTGAGCAGGCTGTCGCCGATACCCAGTTCGTCAAACCACTTGCGGAAGGGGTGGAGTTCAGACTCCTGCACCGCCGCCCCGCGCACATACTCGCCCGTCACCGCCGCCAGCATGTTGGGGGAGCCCTGCACCGCCGCACGCTGCAGGTAGTGCTTGACGGCGCGCACGCCGCCGAGCTCCTCCCCGCCGCCGGCGCGGCCCGGGCCGCCGTGCTTGAGCACGGGCAAAGGCGAGCCGTGGCCGGTGGACTCCGGCGCGGCTTGCGGGTCCAGGATGTGCACGCGGCCGTGCAGCGCCGCCATCTGCGGCACCACCTGTGCGGCCACCGCCGGGCTGCGCGTGACCAGCGTGGCCACCAGGCTGCCGCGCCCGCGCGCGGCCAGGGCCACGGCCTCGTCCAGGTCGTCATAAGGCATGAGCGTGCTGACAGGGCCAAAGGCCTCGACGTCGTGCACGGTGTCATTGGCGAATCCATCGCGGCACAGCAGCAGCGTGGGGCTGAAGAAGGCGCCCTCGGTCACGCCTTCACCCTGGGGCTGGAAGCCTGCCCCTGAAGCCGCACCAAACACCACCTCGTTCCCACGCGCCAGCAGCGCCACGCGCTCGGCCACGTCGGCCTGCTGCGCCTTGGAGGCCAGCGCGCCCATCTTCACGCCCTCCACGGCCGGGTCGCCCACCACCGTCCTGGCCAGACGCGCGGCGAGCTTCTCGGCCACGGCATCGAGGTGCCGGCGCGGCACGATAGCGCGGCGGATGGCGGTGCACTTCTGCCCGGCCTTGACCGTCATCTCGCGCGCCACCTCCTTCACAAAGAGGTCGAAGGCCTCGTCGTCCGGCCCCACGTCATCCGCCAGCACGGCGCAGTTGAGCGAGTCGGCCTCGGCATTGAAGGGGATGGAGCGCGCCACGAGGTTGGGGTGCACACGCAGGCGCGCGGCAGTGTCGGCCGAGCCGGTGAAGGTGACCACATCAGGCTCGGTCAGCCGGTCCAGCAGGTCCCCCGTGCCGCCGATGACGAGTTGCAGGCTGCCCGGGGGCAGCAGGCCGGAGTCGTGGATCATGCGCACCACCGCTTCGGTGAGGTAACTGGTGGCGGTGGCCGGCTTGCCGATGCAGGGCATGCCCGCCAGGAA
>JBIKMY010000354.1:0-2932 GCA_044358945.1 Rubrivivax sp. | reverse complement strand
GGGCACGCTGGTGGGCAGGCTGCCCTTGTAGGGTACGACCATCAGCCACTTCTTCTCCTCGGCGGTGAGGCCGAAGATCTTGCCCAGGATGTCGGCCTGCTTCTTGTCCAGCGTCATCTGGCCCAGACAGGCGGCGGTCACCCATTCCTTGCTCAAGCCCACCTTGGCGGCGACGTCGGCCCATTTGAGGCCCTTGGCGACCTTGGTGGCGATGATCTTTTCGGTGACTTCGAGGCGGCTCATGGGAAGTTTCTCCTGAAACAGGTTGAGGTTTAAAGCGGGGTGATCAGGGCTTAGGCAGCGCGGTGCAGCGGCACCACCTTGGGGTCGGCCTGGAGGACCAGGGTTTCGGCCTCAGGCTCCAAGCCCGGGCTCACTTCGGGCGGACGCATGGGCGCCCTGCCGTGGGAGAGATCCTTCGAGCGGCTGACCAGGAAGTCCACCAGGTGGTTGCGCAGCCGGTAGTACTGCGGGTCGTGATGCAAGGTGGCGCGCTGGCGGTCCCGCGGCATGGTGTTGCGCACGATCTCGGCCACCCGGGCCCGCGGGCCGTTGCTCATCAGCAGGATGCGGTCAGCCAGCAGGATGGCCTCGTCCACGTCGTGCGTGATCATGAACACGGTCTGTCGGGTCTGGGCGCAGATGCGCAGCAACTCCTCCTGGATGGTGCCGCGCGTCAGCGCATCCAGCGCGCCAAAGGGCTCGTCCAGCAGCAGCATGCGCGGCTCGATGGCGAAGGCCCGCGCGATGCCCACGCGCTGCTTCATGCCGCCCGACAGTTGCGACGGCTTCTTGTCGAGCGCCGCGCTCAGGCCCACCAGGTTGACGTACTTTTCCACCTGGGCGGCCACCTGGGCGCGCGGCCACTGCGGCCACTTGCTGCGCACCGCAAAGGCGATGTTCTCGCGTACGCTCAGCCAGGGCATGAGCGCATGCCCCTGGAACACCACGCCGCGGTCCAGGCCCGGTGCCACCACCTCGCGCCCGTCCATGAATACATGGCCGGTGCTGGCCGTCTCCAGACCCGCCAGCGCGTTGAGGATGGTGGTCTTGCCACAGCCGCTGTGGCCGATGATGCAGACGAACTCGCCTTCGCTCAGACTGAAGTTGACGCCCTCGAACACCGGCTCGGCCCCATAGGCCTTGCCCAGGTTCTCGACTTTCAGGAAGTCACTCTGCATAGGTCACCGCCTTTTGCGCCCTGGCGAACACCTGGTCGAGCAGCATGCCCACCAAGCCGATGGTCAGGATGGCGAAGATCACGTTGGGCAGCGACAGGTTGTTCCACTCGTTCCAGACGAAGTAGCCGATGCCGGTGCCGCCCACCAGCATCTCGGCGGCCACGATGACCAGCCAGGCGATGCCCATGCTGATGCGCATGCCCGTGAGTATGGTGGGCGCCGCAGCGGGCAGGATCACCTGCAGCGCCTTGCGCAGGGGTTGCACCTCCAGCGTGCGCGCCACGTTCAGCCATTCGCGCCGCACACCCGCCACGCCGAAGGCGGTGTTGATCAGCATCGGCCAGACCGAGCAGATGAAGATGACGAAGATGCCGCTGGCGGCGCTGTCCTTGATGGTGTAGAGGGCCAGGGGCATCCAGGCCAGGGGCGAGATGGGCTTGAGCACCTGGATGAAGGGGTCGAGGGCCCGGTACAGCAGCGGGCTCATGCCGATGACGAAGCCCAGTGGAATGGCCACCAGCGCAGCCAGCAGGTAGCCCAGGCCCACACGTCCCAGGGAATAGGCCAGTTGCAGGCCGATGCCCTTGTCGTTGGGCCCGTTGTCGTAGAACGGCGACGACAGGTGGTGAGCGATGGTCGAACCCATCTGCACCAGGGTGGGGAAGCCCGACTTCTGTGGCGCCCCCGCGGCTTCGGATGCGGTGCCCGGGTCCTTGCCCATCAGCTTGGCGTACTCGATCTGCTCCGCTGTCATGGCCACGGGCTTGGCGGGGGCGACCGTCGGGCTGAGGGTGGCCACATGCCACACCAGCAGCATCAGGCCGAGCAACAGCAGCGACACCAGCGCGGCGCGCGCGCGCTCGCCGCGCATCAGGGTGTTCAGGGTCGACATGGCCACGCGGGCTCAGGTGCGCTTGATGGCGAAACTGGCCACGTACTCGTCGGGCTTGGCGGGATCGAACACCTTGCCCATCACCGTGATCTTCGGGTAGGCATTGCCTGCGGGCGGCTTCATGTCCAGCGCCGCCATCTGCTTGCGCGCATCCGTCAACAGGAACACCCGCTCGGCGATCTGCCGGTAGTTCACATCACCCTTCACATAGCCCCAGCGCTTCATCTGGCTGAGCATCCACACGGCCATGCTCTGCCAGGGGATGGGGTCGAAGTCGGCGCGGTCGGGCACGTTCTGCACCTTGCCCAGGCCATCGGCGAACTTGCCGGTGAGCACCTGCGCAATCACCGCCTCGGGCTGGTTGAGGTATTGCTGCGGCGCGATGACCTTGGCGATCAGTTCCCGGTTGCGCGCCTCGCGCGCCATGGCCGCTGAGGTCAGCACGGCGCGGAACAGGGCGGCAAAGGTGTTGGGATTCTTCTGGATGAACTCGGCGCTGGTGCCGAAGGCGCAGCAGGGGTGGCCGTTCCACAAGTCCTTGGTCAACAGGTGGATGAAGCCCAGTTCCTCGAACACCGCTCGCTGATTGAAGGGGTCGGGCCCGAGGAAGCCGTCGATGTTGCCGGCGCGCAGGTTGGCCACCATCTCGGGCGGCGGCACCACCCGGATCTGAATGTCGCGGTCGGGGTCCAGCCCCGCTTCGGCCACGTAGTAGCGCAGCAGGAAGTTGTGCATCGAATACTCGAAGGGCACGGCGAACTTGAAGCCCTTCCAGTCCTTGGGGTCGCGCTTGTCCTTGTGCTTGACGCTCAGCGTGATGGCCTGCCCGTTGGTGTTCTGGATGGTGGCCACGTGCATG
>JBIKMY010000353.1:0-2935 GCA_044358945.1 Rubrivivax sp. | reverse complement strand
CCACGCAGGCCGGGGTGTGGCCGGGCACGGACATCACGCGGGCGGACAGCGCACCAAACTCGATCACCTGGTCGTCAGTCAGCAGCACGTCGAACTGCGAGCCGTCCACGGCGAACTCGGGCTCCAGATTGAAGAGGCCCTTGAACACCTTCTGCACGCCCGTGATGCGCGCACCGATGGCGATCTGCCCGCCCAGGTGCTTCTTCAGATAGGGCGCTGCACTCAGGTGGTCGGCATGGGCGTGGGTCTCCAGGATCCATTGCACGCGCAGGTCGTTGGCCTTGACATAAGCAATGACCTGGTCGGCCGCGGTGGTGCGGGTGCGGCCGGACTTGGGGTCGTAGTCCAGCACCGAATCGATGAGGGCGCAGGCGCTGCCCGGGCCATCGTGCACCACGTAGGTCACCGTCCAGGTGGCCTTGTCGAACAGGCCGTGGACCTGCGGCTTGCGCGGGGACTGGGGGGCTGGGGCGGTGGTGCTCACAAAGGCTCCTTTGATTACGTTTTTTATAGTTTATTGACAGATAGTTTGTTTGTCAATAGACTGTGCACCATTCTCCTGCCGCAACCTACCCCTGCACGCAAGAAAGCGCCCCCTCATGCTCACCGCCGAACTCGAATCAAGCCTGGAACCAAGTCTGGAATTGAGCCAGATGCGCGTGGCGGCCGGCCAGGCGTGCAACCTGATGAAGGTGCTGGCCAACCCCGACCGCCTGATGATCCTGTGCCAACTGTCCCAGGGCGAATTGCGCGTGGGCGAGCTGGAAGAGCGCCTGGGCATCGTCCAGCCCACCCTGTCGCAGCAGTTGACCGTGCTGCGCGAGCAGCAGCTGGTCAGCACACGCCGGGAGGGCAAGCACATCTTCTACGCACTCAGCAGTGCGCAAGCGCTGGCAGTGATCCAGACGCTGTATGCGCTGTTCTGCCAGCCGGCCTGCGCCCCGGCGGGCGGCAACCTGAGCACTGCGGCCGCCTGAAAGACGGACCGAGTCGCCCTTTCCTGCCCACTTCTTTCCTTTTCAACTTCACCCCAAGGACCCCACCATGACCATTGACTGGACACACTTCACGCCCTGGGCGTCGCTGGCTGGCGGCGTGATGCTGGGTATCGCCTCGGCAGTCTTCATCCTGGCCAACGGCCGCATCCTGGGCATCAGCGGCATCCTGGGCGGACTGCTTCGGCCCAAGACGGGTGACACCGGCTGGCGCATCGCCTTTCTGCTGGGCATGCTGGCCGCGCCGGTCACGCTGCAATGGCTGGCACCGGCCGGCTTTCTGAGCGCGCCGCGCATCGAGGCCGGCGTGGCCGCCGTGGTGGTGGCCGGGCTGCTGGTGGGCTATGGCACGCGCCTGGGCTCGGGCTGCACCAGCGGCCACGGCGTGTGCGGACTGTCGCGCCTGTCACCGCGCTCGCTGGTGGCCACGGGCACGTTCATGGCCGCGGGCTTTGCCATCGTGTTCGTGATCCGGCATCTGCTGTGAGTGCCAACCCACACCGCGCCGCTCCCCCTCCACAGACCCCGCACCACTGCACGCAACCCTTCAAGGATTTCCCATGAACCGCAACCTCCAACGCGCCGTCGAATTCGCTGTGGGCCTGCTCTTCGGCTGGGGCCTCATGCTTGCCGGCATGACCGATCCCGGCAAGGTCATCGGCTTTCTGGACCTGGCCGGCGCCTGGGACCCGTCGCTCGCCTTCGTGATGGGCGGGGCCATCGCCGTGGGCTTCTTCGCCTTCGGCCTGGCCAAGAAGCGCACCACCAACTTCTTTGGCGGCGCGATGCGCCTGCCTACCTCCCAGGACATCGACAAGCGCCTGGTCATCGGCTCGCTGCTGTTCGGCGCCGGCTGGGGCCTGGCGGGCTTCTGCCCGGGCCCGGGCATCGTGTCCATGGCCGCAGGCGAGTTCAAGGGCCTGGTGTTCGTGGCGGCCATGGTGGCCGGCATGGCGGTGTTCGAGTTCACCGACAAGCGCGCAGCGCCACCGCAGCCCAAGGCTGCTTGAGCGAGCAATGAAGCGCTTCGCTGCCGCTGCTTGAGCGCGCGCCAGGCACTGCCGCCTTGCCTCGCCCTGGACCTCGTGACCACTTCATGACCACACCCCCGCGCGCCGCCTCCTTCCTGCCCATCCTGGACTGGGGCCTTCGCTACGACCGCAGCACCCTGACCAGTGACCTGGTGGCCGCGGTCATCGTCACGCTGATGCTGATCCCGCAGAGCCTGGCCTACGCGCAACTGGCCGGCCTGCCGGCGCAGGTGGGGCTGTACGCCAGCATCGCGCCGCTGGTGCTGTACGCGCTGTTCGGCACCAGCCGCGTGCTGGCAGTGGGCCCGGTGGCGGTGGTGTCGCTGATGACGGCCACCACCGTGGGGCAGGTCGCAGCAGCGGGCACGGCGCACTACGCCGCGGTGGCCTTGACCCTGGCCTTCCTGTCGGGCGGCATCCTGCTGGTGATGGGCCTGCTGCGCTGGGGCTTTCTGGCCAACTTCCTCAGCCACCCGGTGATCTCCGGCTTCATCACCGCCTCGGCTTTGCTGATCGCCGCCGGGCAGTTGAAGGTGATCCTGGGCGTGAAGGCGCAGGGCGAACACTTCTTCGCCCTGGTCTTGAGCCTGCTGAGTCACATCGGCCAGTTGCAACTGGTGTCCACCCTCCTGGGCTTGTCGATGGTGGCCTTCCTGTTCTGGGCACGCAAAGGGGCCAAGCCCGCACTCATGCGCCTGGGCCTGCCACCCCGCCTGGCCGACGTGGCCGCCCGCGCCGCACCGGTGGCCGGCATCGCCCTCACCGCCGGGCTGACCTGGCAGCTCCAGTGGCAGGAGCAGGGCCTGAAGATCGTGGGCACGGTGCCGCAGGGCCTGCCTCCAATGACCACGCCCCTGTGGGACCTGGCCCTGTGGAAGGAGCTGGCCCTGCCCGCACTGCTGATCAGCG
>JBIKMY010000125.1:0-6285 GCA_044358945.1 Rubrivivax sp. | reverse complement strand
CCACGGTGTGGTTCAACTACGACTTCAGTGCCACCGGCAACGACGCCAGCTCAGCGCAAATCAAGCGTCACCTGGAGCAGCTCAGGCCAGTGCTGGCGGCCAATGCCGATGTCATTCCCCACATGCGGGCCGGTTTCATCGGCGCCTGGGGCGAGTGGCACTCGTCCAAGGCCGGCAACTCCTGTGGCTACAACGCCGGCAGCACCACCTGCACCACGGCCGACATCAACCGGGCCATCGTGCGTGACGCCTTGCTGGCCAATGTGCCGGCCACCACGCAGATCGGCTTCCGCTACCCGGCGGACCTGATGAAGTGGTACCCCTCGCCCACGCAGCAAAAGCGTGCCGGTGCGCACAACGACTGTTTCCTGTCAGGCCCCACTGACACCGGGACGTACCAGAACAGCACGCAGCGTCCCTACGTCCAGGCCTTGTCGGCCCAGACCGCCTTCGGCGGGGAGACCTGCCAGGGCGAGACCCCGTGGCGCACCACCTGCAACGACATCCTCACCGAGGGCAAGCAGTACCACCTGACGTGGCTGAACAGCGGCTACGCCCCGGCCATGCTCAACGCCTGGAAGTCGGGCGGGTGCTATGCGCAGGTGTCGGGCTTCATGGGCTACCGGCTGCAGCTGGATTCGGCTACGCATGACACCCAGGTCGCGCGCGGCGGTACCGTTGCGCTGAGCGTGAACCTGCGCAACGTGGGCTGGGCCCGTATGTTCTCAGACCGTGCGCTGGTGGTGCATGCGCGTCACAAGGCCACGGGGGCGTTGATCACCGGCAAGGCCGGCAACCTGGCCACGCTGGCCCCGCAGGCCACTGCCTCGACGGCCGTGGTGGTGAACCTGACCATTCCCGCCGATGCCGCGACGGGCGATTACGACGTGTTCCTGTCGGCCCCGGATGTCTTCCCGGCCACGGCCGGTGACCCGCGGTTCTCGGTGCGCTTCGCCAACGCCGACAACAGCGGCGCCGGCCAGGCCTGGGACAGCGCCGCGGCGCGCTTCAAGCTGGGCAGCACCTTGCGGGTGAACTGAGCGCGGTTCGCGCACGGTGTGGTCGCGCGGCGTCTACCTGGCGCCGCGCGGCCAGACCTCGGCCAGGCTGTCCTTGAGCAGCCGGGGCCACATTCCCGGCTTCCTGAGCACCTGGCTCAAGGCGTAGGGCAGCCAGGCCTGGCCGAAGGGCACGTACAGGCGAACCGGCAGGTGACGCGAATGCGCCAACTCCAGCACGCCGCGGCGCGGCAAGCCGCACAGCAACTCAAGCTCGCAAGCGGTCCCCCGTGCGGCCAGGCGGCGCACGGCTTCGCCCGCCAGCACGGCGTCATGGGTGGCCACAGCCACCTCGCTGATACTGCCGGCCAGGCGGTCGATCACCGCCAGGAACCCCTGGCGCGGGTCCAGGCCGGGTTGGTCGGGACAGGGCCACTGCCCCTTGACCACCCGCACCCGAAGGCCGCGCAGCGCCGCCCAATCGGCATCCCGCAGGCTGCGGGCCCATCGGCCCGGCACCGTCAGGCCCAGGCGCGGGTGGTGGGGCCGCAGGGCCTCCAGGGCGGCGAGCGTGGGTTCTGCCGTTTCGGGGCCGTGACTGTCGAAGTGCAGACGCTGCCCGTGCGCGGCGGCCTGCTGCGCCAGGCGCTGCAGGGCGCCCGCCTCGTACCCCAGGGACGGCACCTTCAGTGAGCAGTAGCCCAGGCCGTTGGCGTTCGGCGGGGTGGGAGCCGTCAGGGCCTCCAGCGCCCCCAGCGCTGCCAGCGCGATGATGGACTGGCTGCAAGTCTGTTCCACCTGTGCGGCGGGCTCCTGGTCGGCATTGAAGTACCCGAAGGTGAAGCCGCAGCCTGCGGGGGCACGCTCGCGGGTCCACTGCACGGCATCCTCCAGGCGCGGCCCGGGCACATAGGCACGGCTGGCCCGTTGCAGCAGCGGTTCTCCAAGTGCGTAAGCCCAGTGCTTCAGCGCCTGGTGTCCGACCGATTTCATGCCGGGGCGCCCAAGGCTTCAGGCGCGGCCGACCGGGCTTGCCAGCGTGCCCATAGCGCGCGCGAGGCGTCGGCGAAAAGCGCGCGGGCACCGGGCCATGAGGCCGGGTAGGCGTTCACCCGCACGAAGGGCCGCAGGGTTCGGGTCCACCCCGCCGTCCACGCGGCGGCGTTTCCCAGCATCTCGTAGGACCTCAGGCCCTGCGCCGCGGCGTGGCCGATGGTGTGCAGCATCAGCAGTTGCCCCGGGCTGCAGCGCGCATAGGCTGCGTCGTAGCCGATCTTCATCAGCCAAAACCGGCCCTCGCCCTGCAGCGCCAGTTGCATGGCCGCCGCCTGCCCGGCGATGCGCAGGAAGCACATTCTCAAGTGCCCCCCCTGCGCTGCCGCGTGCGCCAGGCGGCGATAGAAAGGGCCGAGCGCCGGGTCTGCGGCCAGGGCCGTGCCGCTGTCGCCTTTCCAGCTGCGCGACTCCACCGCATAGGCTTCGTCCATCAGACGCTCCAGGGTCGGTCCGGGCGCCGGCGCATGGACCTCGAACTGCACATGGCCCGCCTGCTCAGCGCGCCGGTGGGCCCGTCTGAAGTCCGACTGCCGCCCGGCGTTGAACTGCTGCAGCGGCTGTGCCCAGCCCGGGTCCAACTCGATGCAGGGCGCCCCATGGGCCGCGCGCACCCGCACCCAGCCGCGGCCTCTGAAGGCCCGTGCCAGGGCGTGCACGCTGGGCGAACCCAGGGGTACCCGGGGCAGTTGCAGCGCCCGCCGTTGCCGCGCCAGGGTGCGCGCCAAGTGCTGGGCTGAAGCCGCGTCGCGCCAGGCCAGATCGGCCGGCTCGCCTGTTTCCAGCGCGCCGGGCGGTGTCAGGACGCCCTGCGCGCCCCGCGCCACCAGGGGCACGGTCCAGGCGGTACGCGTTGCGCCGTGGGCTGGCCGGTGGGCACCCGGCCATGCCTGCGGGTCATGGTCCCGCGGACTCGGGTGCCGGCCTTGCGCATCGACGTGGAAGTGCAGCACCGGGTCCGCCGGACTGAGCTGCGCGCAGGCGCTGTCCAGCCAGCAGGGCCACTGTGTGGGCAGGCGCGTCCCCGGAGGGTAGGGAACGAGCACCGTGGAACTGCGGGGATCGGGTGTGGCAGGCTCGGCAGGGAGCGCACTTGCGGGGTTGGACGGGATCATCGGCCTCGCAGTGTCCCGACCCTGCGCAGGCAGCGGGGTGCGCAGCCTCAGCGTCCGTAGGTATCCGCGAACCGCACGATGTCATCCTCGCCCAGGTAGCTGCCGGACTGCACCTCGATGATCTCCAGCGGCACCTTGCCCGGGTTGGCCAGGCGGTGCACTTCGCCCAGCGGGATGTAGGTGCTCTGGTTCTCGATCAGCAGCAGCTTCTTGTCGCCGCAGGTCACCTCGGCCGTGCCCTTGACCACGACCCAGTGCTCGGCCCGGTGGTGGTGCTTTTGCAGGCTCAAGGACGCCCCGGGCTTGACCAGGATGCGCTTGACCTGAAAGCGCTCGCCCACGTCGATGCTGTCGTACCAGCCCCAGGGCCGGTGCACCTTGCGGTGCGCGGTGTGTTCATCGCGCTGCTGGCGGCTGAGCGCGCCAACGATCGCCTTGACCTCCTGGCTGCGCGAGCGCTCGCTGACCAGCACGGCGTCTGCCGTCTCCACCACCACCACGTCCTGCAGGCCGATGACCCCCACCAGGCGATGCGTGGCGTGCACCAGGGTACGCTGGCTGTCGTGCAGCAGCACGTCGCCGGTGGCGGCGTTGCCGTCAGCGTCCTGCGGGGCCACTTGCCACACCGCGTCCCAGGCGCCCAGGTCGTTCCAGCCGGCGTCCAGCGGCACCATGCGGATGTCCACGCCACTGCCCGGGCACTTCTCCAGCACCGCGTAGTCCACCGATTCCGCCGGCACTGCCTCGAAGGCGGCCTTGCCCGGGCGCACGAACAGGGCGTCCGTGCTGCGCGCCTCGAACGCCGCGCGTGTGGCCGCCAGGATGTCGGGGCGGAAGCGCTCCAGGGCCCGCAGCCAGGTGCTGGCGCGCAGCACGAAGATGCCACCGTTCCAGAAGTACCCGCCTTCGGCCAGGTAGGCCGTGGCGGTGGCGAGATCGGGTTTTTCGACGAAGCACTGCACGGGCAGGGCGCTGGCGCCCGTACCGACTGCCGGGGCTGCGCCGGCCTGGATGTAGCCGTAGCCCGTCTCTGGCCGGTCGGGCGTGATGCCCAGGATGACCACCGCCCCGTCAGCCGCCTCAGATGCCGCCAGCTCCAACGCCGCCGTGAAGGCGGCCGGGTTCGTCACGGTCTGGTCGGCCGGGGTGATCACCAGCACCGGGTCGGCCCCGCCTTGGGTGGCCTGCAGTGCGGCCAGCGTCACCGCAGGCGCGGTGTTACGCCCAGCGGGCTCCAGCACCACGGCCGAGGGCGTGCAGCGCGCCTCCCGCAGCTGGTCCAGGATCAGGAAGCGGTGCTCCTCGTTGCCCACCACGATGGGAGGGGCCAGTTCCATGCGGGTGTTATCGGACCCTCCGCCGCCCACGCTTGTGACGCCTGCACCCAGCGCCGCCAGCCGCTGCGCAGCCTGCTGCAACAGGCTCTCGTTGCCCTGCAGCACCAGAAACTGCTTGGGGTAGCCCGCACGCGACAGCGGCCACAGCCGCGTGCCCGAGCCGCCGGCCATGATGACGGGTTGGAGGGGGAGGGCGAGGGCTGTCAATTCGGCGCCTTTTCGGTCTTTGCGGTCTTGGCAGTCGACCGTGGCCGAATTGTGCTGTTCGGATCAGACAGTCGGCCACACAGTGGCTGAAATTCGTCCATTCGACGGATGATCTTCAGCCAGATGCAGATCGTTGATCTTCACAAGCTCTGCGGGGCCGGGGCTGGATGATGGGGTGGCCGCTTCGGTTAGTCCAGGCCTTGGTCCATCTTCCGGTACTATGTGCCGGCATGCCGTACGGAAAGGTGCCGCGATGTCTGCGCTTGTCAATGTCCACGATGCCAAGACCCACTTCTCCCGCTTGCTGGAGCGCGCGCACGCCGGAGAAGAAATCGTGCTGGCCAAGGCGGGCAAGCCCTATGCCCGGCTGATGCCCCTGGCGTCCAAGGTGACGCAACGCCGCCCGGGACGGGTCAAGGGCCGAGTGGATGCTGGCTTCTTTGATCCGTTGCCTGAAGAAGATTTGCGTCTTTGGGAGGACTTGAGGAGTTCCCCTTGAAGCTGCTGCTGGACACCCATGCGCTGCTGTGGTGGTGGGTGGACGATCCCCAACTCAGCGCCACAGCCCGGCGGGTGATCCAGAGCGCAGACAACGAGGTCTGGGTCAGCGCTGCCAGTGCCTGGGAGGTGGCCACGAAGCAGCGCCTGGGCAAGCTGCAGGGTCTGCCCTCAGACCTGTGCGCCAACTGGTCGATGCTCTTGCAGGCTGATGGGTTTCTGTCCCTGGACATCACCACCGACCACGCCTTGAGGGCTGGCCAACTGAACGGCGAACACCGCGATCCGTTCGACCGAATGCTCGCGGCGCAAGCCCAGGCCGAACAGGCCACGTTGGTCAGCTCTGACGCCGCCCTCAAGCCGCTCGGTTGCGAGCTGATCTGGTGAGGTCAGGTGGTCATCGACCGCTGACATTCCCCACCTGCCACCGCCAACTGTCCTCGCACATCTGCTGCAGGTTGCGCTGGGCGCGCCAGCCCAGGGCCTGCTGGGCTCGGCGGGGGTCGGCCCAGCAGGCGGCGATGTCGCCGGGGCGGCGGGGGACGATGCGGCAGGGGATGTCGCGGCCGCTGGCCTGGGCGTAGGCGTTCACCACCTCCAGCACGCTGTGGCCCTGGCCCGTGCCCAAGTTGAGGGTGAGGGTGTCACCGCCCTCCAGCAGGTGCCGCAACGCGGCCACATGGCCGGCGGCCAGGTCCGTCACGTGCAGGTAGTCGCGCACGCCCGTGCCGTCGGGCGTCGGGTAGTCGTTGCCGAACACCTGCAGATAGGGCCGCTGGCCCGCCGCCACCTGGGCCACGTAGGGCATGAGGTTGTTGGGGGTGCCCCTGGGCTCCTCCCCAATGAGACCGCTCTCATGGGCCCCCACAGGGTTGAAGTAGCGCAGGTTGACGGTGCGCCAGTCGGGGTCGGCCCGGGCCAGGTCGCGCAGCATGGTTTCGCCCATCAGCTTGGTCTGGCCGTAGGGATTGGTGGCGGACAGGGGTGCGTCCTCGGCAATGGGCAGGCGCTGCGGCGCGCCGTAGACGGTGGCGCTGGAACTGAAGACCAGTCGGCGGCAACCGTGCGCCTGCATCA
>JBIKMY010000166.1:0-5305 GCA_044358945.1 Rubrivivax sp. | reverse complement strand
CTGCGTGGTTGATTCGCCCACGGCCTTCAGTGCTGCGAAGTGCACCACGGCATCGGCGGGATGGCGCGAGAACACGCCCGCCATGGCCGCTGCGTCGCACACGTCGGCCCGCTCAAACACGGGTTCGGAGCCGGTCAGCCATTGCAGCCGGGGCAGCACCTCGGGCGAGCTGTTGGAAAAGTCGTCCACACCCACCACGCGGCAGCCGGCTGCGTTCAGGGCCACCCAGGTGTGACTGCCGATGTAGCCGCAGGCACCCGTCAGCAGGATGGTGGGGGTGGGGCTCACCATGCCAGGCGCCCGAAGCAGCCGACCACCCGCGCCGAGTAGGGCGTGCTCAGCAGGCCGTCCGCATGGCGGCGCTCGGCGCTGGCGTCGCAGCCCAACTGGACGCTGCGACGCGGCGCCCAGCGCACCCCCAGCGCGGCTTGCGAAGTGGTGTCGTGGGCCGTGGTGGCCGCAGGCAGCAGGCTGGACGGGCTGGTGGAAGGCGGCCGGCTGGTCAGCGTGCGGCGTGTCCAGCCCAGCGACGCGCTCGCCTGCACCTTGGCCGTGACCGCCCGCTCGGCGGCCAGGGTCAGTCGGGTGAGTACCACACCGTCGTCGACGTGGCCGCCCGGCAGGGCCTGCGCGGCCGCGTCGTCCGCGCCGTAGCGCTCCAGGTAGGCGTCCTGCCCCAGGTCTCTGACCGCGCGGGCCGTTACCCGCCACGTGCCGCGGGGCTGCCACTGCCAGGCCAGTGCCCCCGTGAGGCCGGAGAAGTCGCGCTCGCTGCGCAGGTCGTAGCGCGCCCGCAATGGGCTGGCCCGCAGGTACACGCGGTGCATGGGCGTGGCCGTCCAGGTCATCCATAGATCCAGCGCCCGGCTGCGGTAGCGGTCGGCATCGTCCACGGCGTTGACGTAACGGCCGCGGGTTTCGCGCAGTCCGGCCCCGAAGGTCGTGGCTGCGCCAGGGCGCCAGCGCAGGCCCAGGGCCGCCGATTGGGTGCGCAGCTCGGCCGCGTCGAAGGCGGGGTCGCTGTAGTGCACGCCGCGCCCGCCCAACAGGCCCTCCACCGTCAGGCGCCCCGCGCCGCCCAGCCGAACCAGCGCCGCGGCCTCGTCGTCGCTTTCCAGGTTACGCGCCTGGCTGCCTTGCGCGGCGCCAGGGTCCAGCGGGCGCAGGGTGCGCGCTGAGGCCGCGCGCAGCTGGCCGGACAGACGCCCCGCGGTTTCCCAGTCCAGCCGCACGTCGGCATGGTGGGCGTCGTGGTTCAGTTCGTCGTGGTGGCGGTAGCGCAGGGCCTCGACGCCCGCACGTCCCAGCAGGCGCTGGCGCCCGAAGGGCTGGTCCAGCGTGAGGTCCAGCGAGGTGGTGGATAGCGTGTCCGACCGGGAAGGGTGCGCGGCCGGCGAGCGGCCGTCCGACAGCCTGAACAGGTTCGAATCGTGGCTGAACTGCTGGCCCACGCTCCAGCCCCATCCAGGGCTCTCGGCCCAGGCACTGGCACTGGCGAAAAGCGCCAGCGAGCACATCGACAAGGCGAAGCGGCGCGCACGCCGGTTGTTCAAGGGCATGGAGGGCCTTTCAGGGGTGTGGGGAAACGTTGTCGTTGGGGCTGCGCGCGGGCGAACCGGGCGAACCGGGCGAACCACGCGCGCGGGGGTGCGAGCTAGTACGCATGGCGGTCTCCCAGCACCAGGGCCACCGTGCGGGCGATGATTCGCAGGTCCAGGCCCAGCGACCAGTGGTGCAGGTACTCCAGGTCGTACTCCACGCGGGCGCGCATCTTGTCCAGGGTGTCGGTCTCGCCCCGGTGGCCGTTGACCTGGGCCCAGCCGGTGATGCCGGGCTTGACCTTGTGGCGCACCATGTACGCCCGGATCAGTTCGCGGTACTCGTCGTTGTGCGCCACGGCGTGGGGCCGCGGCCCGACGATGCTCATCTGCCCTTGCAGCACGTTGAAAAACTGTGGCAGTTCGTCCAGCGAAGTGCGCCGGATGAAGGCGCCAAAGGGCGTGATGCGCGGATCGCCCCGCGTGGCCTGTCTGACCACCGCCCCGTCGTCCATGGTCCGCATGGAGCGGAACTTCCACACCACGATCTCGCGCCCGTCCAGGCCGTTACGGCGTTGCCGGAACAGCACCGGCCCTGGCGAGCTGAGCTTCACGCCCAGGGCCACGCCCAGCAGCAGCGGCGAGATCAGAACGATGATCAGGCTGGCCAGTACCAGGTCTTCGACCCGCTTGACGAACTGGTTGATGCCGGTGAACGGGGTCTCGCACAGGCCCACCACGGGCACGCCGTTCACATCGCGCAAGCGCCCCTGGATGATGGTGATGCCCAGCAGGTCCGGTACGTAGTGCACCGAGACCGTGGTGTCCTGCAGCGCCTGCAGCAGGCGCGGGATGCGGGAGCCGGCGGGTTCACTCGCGCCCAGGGGCAGCGTGATGTAGACGTCCTGCACGCCGCGGCGATGGATGAAGTCCACCACGTCCGCCAGATCGCCCCGGCGCATGCCGCGCGCGCCCGGGTCCAGGCGGCTGTCCAGGCGGTCGTCGAAGCAGCCGATGAGGTCGACGCCTTGCCCGGCCTGGTCCCGCAGCGCCTGGCCCACCCGGGCCGCCAGCGCACCGGCGCCCACGACGATGGCGCGCCGGCGGCGGTGCGGCCGGCCTTGCCACCAGCTGCCCAGGTGGCCTGCCGCCTGGGTGGACAAGACCGTCAACACCACGGTGCTGGCCCAGGCCCCGGCGAGCACCCGGGCGTCCACCTGCGCCAGACTGTCCGTGGCCCACAGGCCCAGCCCGATCACGCCCGAGCGCGCCAACCACGCGGCCGTGACCTCGGCCCAGACCGCCGCCATGGGCACACCGGTGCGGTCGCGTGCCGGAAAGCTCAGCGCCATCACCACCAGCGCCAGCACCAGATCGGCCCGAGCGATCTGACCGTGCAAGGCCCAAGCCCATGCCAGCAGGCTGCCCAGCGCCAGGGCAGGCTCGGTCACCGCGGCCACCACCGCGGACACGGCGGGCGGCTCGGAGAAAAAGCTGCGGATCTGACGGGTGGTGCTGAGTGGCCCGAACCGGTGTGGCCCCTGGGCTTCCGGGGAGAACGGAGTGCCCTGCGGCTGCGGCCCCGGCGCCGCGCGCGGCCCGCCGCCGGACGTTGTGGGCCCGCGCTGGGTGCGGCGGATGCCTGGCACGCCCTGGTTCGCGCGCCGCGCCGCAACACCGGGCGCCTTCGCGCCGTCCGTGCCCGGAAGGGTCTGTCTGTCTGCCCTGCTTTGCGCTGCCACCCGCCCTCCTGCCTGACATCCAGTCGCATCTGCTGCCCGGCGCGGCGGTGCCGCCCGGGCGTCCTGCGTACTCCCGCGGCCCGCATCGCCTGGCCTGGAGCACTGGCCTCTCTACAATTCAGGTATGAGGCACGCCCTGCACGACATGCTCGCCCCGGCCGCGCTGGAGCGCTTGACTTTGCTCATCAACCATGTGCTCAGCCGCGAGCCCGCCGCTGTCGGGCGCCTGCAGCCGCATGCCGGGCGCGTGGTGGCGCTGCACGCCGAGGGCTGGCCCGCGTTGCTGCCGCCCTGGCCGGCCCTGGTGTTTCGCGTCACGCCGGCGGGTCTGCTGGAATGGTGCGGCCAGGAAGCCGCTGTGCCGCCCGACCTTCAGGTCCGCATCGAGGCGTCCAACCCCGCGGGGTTGGTGATGAACGCCCTGGCCGGGCACGCGCCTGCCGTCCACGTGGAGGGCGATGCGCGTCTGGCGGCGGATGTCAACTGGTTGCTGGAGCACCTGCGCTGGGATGTGGCCGACGATGTGCACCGCCTTCTGGGCCCGGTGCCGGCGCAATGGCTGGCCCAGGCCGGCCCGGCCATTCGCCAGGCGCTTGAAAAGCTGGCGCCGCAGGCCGCAGGTCTGGCCCAGCGTTGTGCGGCGGTCCTTGGCGGCCGCCCATGAATCCGTCCACGCCCGGGCCCTGCGGGGTTCGGCGCCCTGAAGGGCGAGCGAGGCTGCGATGAGACGTCTGGCCCGCCTGTGGTTCATCGCCTTCACGGTCCTGCGCTTCGGCCTGGATGAGGTGGCGCTGGGCAGCTTCCGCCAGCCCTGGGTCCGCCTGCTGGTGCGCATCGTCACCATCGGCCGCGACCTCCATGCGCCTCGGGGCGTGCGGCTGCGCCAGGCACTGGAGCGGCTGGGCCCCATCTTCGTGAAGTTTGGCCAGGTGCTGTCTACCCGGCGCGACCTGGTGCCGCAGGACCTGGCCGACGAACTTGCCCGCCTGCAGGACCGCGTACCGCCCTTCCCCGCCGCGCAGTCGGCCGTGCTGGTGGAGCGCGCGCTGGGCCGGCCGCTGGACGCCATCTTCGAGCGCTTCGACGCCGAACCGGTGGCCAGCGCGTCCATCGCCCAGGTGCACTTTGCACGTCTGCGCACGGATCTGCCCGGGCGCTCCGGCGGCGCGCACGCAGGCCGGGAGGTGGCGGTCAAGGTGCTGCGCCCCGGCATGCTCTCGGCCATCGAGAGCGATCTGGAGCTGCTGCACACCCTGGCGCGCTGGGTGGAGCGGCTGAGCGCCGACGGCCGGCGCCTGAAGCCGCGCGAGGTGGTGGCCGAGTTCGACACCCACCTGCACGACGAACTGGACCTGGTGCGCGAGGCGGCCAACGCCACGCAGCTGCGCCGCAACATGCAGGACCTGGGCCTGGTGATGGTGCCGGAGATGGTGTGGGATCTTTGCACCCCCACCGTCATCGTCATGGAGCGCATGAACGGCGTGCCCATCGGGCAGGTGCAGCGCCTGCGCGAGGCCGGCGTGGACTTCAAGAAGCTCGCGCGCGACGGCGTGACCATCTTCTTCACCCAGGTGTTTCGCGACGGCTTCTTCCACGCCGACATGCACCCGGGCAACATCCAGGTGAGCCTGGACCCCGCCACCTTCGGCCGCTACATCGCGCTGGACTTCGGGATCATCGGCACGCTCACCGAGCTGGACAAGGACTACCTAGCGCAGAACTTCATCGCCTTCTTCCGCCGCGACTACAAGCGCGTGGCCGAGCTGCATGTCGAGTCCGGATGGGTGCCGCCGGATACCCGTATCGACTCGCTGGAAAGTGCGATCCGCGCCGTTTGCGAGCCGCAGTTCGAGCGGCCGCTGAAGGACATCTCGCTGGGCCAGGTGCTGCTGCGGCTTTTCCAGACCTCGCGCCGCTTCAACGTGGAGATCCAGCCGCAGCTGGTGCTGCTGCAGAAGACGCTGCTGAACATCGAGGGCCTGGGCCGCGAGCTCGACCCCGACCTCGACCTGTGGACGACGGCCA
>JBIKMY010000352.1:0-2948 GCA_044358945.1 Rubrivivax sp. | reverse complement strand
AGGCGAAGGCTTTTCTGGAGGCTGACCTGCCCTTTGCCGTGCACTTCGCCTTCAGCTACGACGAGGAAGTGGGTGGCTTTGGCGCCCGAAACATGATTGCGGACCTGGCCGAAGCGGGCCTCGCGCCCAGCCACTGCATCGTGGGCGAGCCCACTGACATGGTGCCCGCCATCGCCCACAAGGGCGTGCAGCGCTGGCGCTGCTGCGTGCGCGGCAAGGCGGCGCACTCCTCGCTCACGCCGCAGGCCGTCAACGCGGTGGAGGCCGCGGCGCGGTTGGTGACGCACATCGCCGACATGGGCGACCGCTGGCGCGACGAAGGCCCCTACTACCCGGGCTTTGACGTGGCCTACAGCACGGCCGCGTCCTGCGTGATGCAAGGCGGCATCGCCGACAACGTGGTGCCCGAAGAGTGCCGCGTGCACTACGAGTTCCGCAACCTGCCGGGCACAGACGAGGTGGCCATGCAGCAGGCCGTGCTGGCGCGTGCGGCGCAATTGGAGCCGGCGATGAAGGCGGTGGAGCCGTCAGCGGGCTTCAGCTTCGAATCCTTCGCCACCATGCCGGCCTTCCTGGCGCCCCCGGGCGACCCGGCCGTGGCCCTGGCGCAGCGTCTGGCCCGCAAGCAGGAAACCACGCTCGTGGCCTTCGGCACCGAGGCCGGCCTGTTCCAGCGCGCCGGCATCCCCACCGTCATCTGCGGCCCGGGCTCCATCGGTCAGGCCCACCAGGCCGACGAGTACGTGAGCCTGGTGCAACTGGCCGAGTGCGAGGCCTTCATCGCCCGGCTGCGGGAGGCATGAGGCTGTGGGCGCCGGGTCACCCAAAGCCCGGCGAACTCAAGCCTTCAGGTCGAACACCAGCACCTCGGCGTCCTGCCCCTGGCCCAGCGTGAGTTGATCCTCGCCCGCCAGCTTCAGGGCATCGCCGCCTGACAGGCGCTGGCCGTTGACCGTGAGCGCGCCGCGCACCAGGTGCACGTAGGTCAGACGCGCTGGGTCCAGCACCAGCGAGGAGTCTTCAGCACCATCGAACAACCCGGCGCGAAGCCGCGCGTCGGCGTGAATCGTCACCGAGCCATCGGCCCCGTCGGGCGAGGCGATCAGCGCCAGCCGCCCCCGCTTGACCTCGGGCGCGAAGTGCTTCTGCTCATAGCCCGGCGAGATGCCCGCCTCGTCCGGCAGGATCCAGATCTGCAGGAAGTGCGTCTGGCCTGACTTGGAATGGTTGAACTCGCTGTGCCGCACGCCCGTGCCAGCGCTCATGCGCTGCACGTCGCCAGGCACGATCACGCCCGCGTGGGCGCCGCCCGGCGTGCCGTTGCCCATGCTGTCCTGGTGCGCCAGGGCCCCGTCGAGCACGTAGCTCACGATCTCCATGTCGCGGTGGCCGTGCGTGCCGAAGCCCGTGCCAGCCGCGATGCGGTCCTCGTTGATGACACGCAGGTTGCCCACGCCCATGTGAGCGGGGTCGAAGTAGCCAGCGAAGGAGAAGCTGTGGAAGCTCTGGAGCCAGCCGTGGTCGGCATAGCCGCGCTCGGAGGATAGACGCAGGGTGATCATGGGGTCTCGCTGTTTGAAGCAGGCCCTCATCGTGCCGCAACACCTTCGGCCGCGGAACCGCCGTACCTGACGACCGCGTTCAAGCCTCTTGAAGGGCGCGGGCGCCGTGCGCCTTGTTCACAATTCGCGCATGACCAGCGATCGCCGACACGTGCTCACCCCCGACGCCCTCGTGATGATGGACGCCATCGCCCGCACCGGCAGCTTTGCCGCGGCCGCGCGCGAGTTGGGCAAGGTGCCCTCGGCGCTGACCTACAACGTGCGCCAGCTGGAAGAGGCGCTGGACGTGCTGCTGTTCGACCGCAGCTCGCGCCAGGCTCAGCCCACTGCGGCAGGGCTCGAACTGCTGCACGAGGGCCGGCGCCTGCTGCAGGAGATGGAGGCCGTGGCCAACCGCGTCAAGCGCGTGGCCAGCGGCTGGGAGGCCACCTTGTCCATCAGCGTGGAGGACATCCTGTCCACGGCCACGGTGTTTGACCTGGTGGAAGCCTTCTGCAGCCTGCGCCCCGACCCGGGGATGACCCAGGGCCCGGCCACCCGGCTGCGCCTGCGCAGCGACGTGCTGGCCGGCACCTGGGAGGCGCTGATCTCCGGCCAGGTGGATCTGGCCATAGGCGTGGCCGGCGACCACTCCAACCCGGGCGGAGTGGAGCTTCGGCCGCTCGGCGAGGTGCCCTTCGTCTTCTGCGTCGCGCCCGCCCATCCCCTGGCCCAGCTTTTCGACGCAGGCAGCAAAGGCCTGCAAGCGCTGGAACACGACCACTTGATGCCGCACCGGGCCGTGGCCGTGGCGGACACCGCGCAGCGCCTGCAACCCCTCACCCGCAACCTGTTGCCCGGGCAGGACGTGCTGACCGTGCCCACCATGCGCGCCAAGCTCGAGGCGCTGCTGCGCGGGCTGGGCTGCGGCTACGTGCCCGAGCCGCTGGCGCGGCCCTGGCTGTCCGCGGGCCGTCTGGTGCGGCTGCCCACGGTGTCGGGCGAGCCCGTGGCCACCCTGCACTACGCCTGGCGCGCCGAGCGGGGCCCTGCCTCCCTGGGCCGCGCGCTCCAGTGGTGGCTGTCGCAATTGGAAAGCCCCACCACACGGCGCGCCCTGGTCGAGCGCCATGCGGTGCAGGGACTGGAAGCTGCCACCCCGTGACGGTTGTGGGGCGCTTCGCCCCCTCGCCCACCGGGCCGCTGCATGCGGGCTCGCTGGTGGCCGCGCTGGCCAGCTGGCTGGACGCGCGGGCCCGCGGCGGGCGCTGGCTCGTACGCATCGAGGATGTGGACACGCCACGCTGCTCGGCACAAGCCGAGGCCACCATCTTGCGGCAACTGGCCGAACTGCAGTTGCACCCCGACGCGCCGCCCGTGCGCCAGTCGTCTCGTGGCGCGCGGTAC
>JBIKMY010000351.1:0-2957 GCA_044358945.1 Rubrivivax sp. | reverse complement strand
CGGAACGCGCGCACGCAGCCCACCTGAGATGAGGCCTGCCCCGCCTCGATGCGGCTTTGGTCCACCACCGCGTGCCACTGGTCGTGGCTGTTGAAGTCGCGCAGCACCGCCCAGACGCGCTCGATGGGCGCGTCGATGATGGTGGAGCGGACGACCTTTTGCAGCAAGGCAGTCTCTGCCGGATCAACGCCGCGCGAAGTGGCGCTTCAGGGCGTCGAAACCACCCTGGAAGACACCGCCGCCGATGAGATCGGAGAGCTCGCGCTCCCGGCCCTCGGCGCACTCGAACTCGGCGCTCCACTCGGCAAAGCAGCGGTCGCCGTCGGTCACCGGCGTCAGCTTGAGGGTGGCGACGTACTGCTCCACGCCCATGGGGCTTTCCAGGATCTCGTAGGTGCAGGAGAAGTCGTAATCCGACAGCGCCAGCAGGCGCTCGCGGATCATGCCGCCGTCGCGGGTGTGGAAGTGCCGGATGCAGCCCACGCGGTCAGCGGGCTGCTGGTTCTCGATGCGGCTGTCGGCAATCGCCGGGTGCCAGGCGGGAAGGCCGTTGAAATCGCGGATGCGGGCCCACACCGTGTCGGCGCTGGCCTCGATGACGCTGGAGACGTAGAGGCGGATCACGCTGCAAACCTCCGGTGGCGCGCGGGCCGGCGCTTCATTCCTTGGCCTGCGCAGCGGCCGGCGGCAGCGCCGCGATCCCGGAGGCCCCGGCCGCCAGGCGGCCGATGTCGCCGCCCTCCAGGCCGATCTCGCGCAGCAACTGGTCCACGATGGGCGCCTGGGCGCGGAAGCGCAGCGCCGAGTTCACCACGTTGTCGGCAAAGCCGCCGTTGCCGGCATCCCCACCGCCACCCCCGCCACCACCACCGCCCGCCAAGCCTTCGACGTGCAGGATCTTGATGCCCTCGATGCGCTCCATGGGCTTGACCGACTCGCGGATGATGGCCTCGGCCTTCTCCACCAGCTTCAGACGCAGCGCCGACACCCGGGCCTCAGGCGACAGCACGTTCTGCGCCTCGTTCATCATGCGCAGGGCCTCGGCCTCGATCTCGGCGCGCACGCGGTGCGCCATGGCGCGGATGCGCTCGGCATCGGCATCGGCCTCGGCCTGGGCCCGGATGGCGGCGCCGCGGTCGCCACTGGCCTCCTTCTCCGCGGCCGCAGCGGCGGTGATCTGCAAGGCCTCCCGCTCGACGGTCTGCTGGGCGCCGATGAGGTCGATGGCCTTCTTGCGCTGGGCCATCTCCACCTCGCGCGCGGTGAACACGCGCTCCTCGGCGGCCACCGCTTGGGCACGGGCCTCCTCGGCCTCGGTCTGGGCTTCGCTCTGGGCCTTGCTTTCACGGGCCACGGCGATGGCCCGCTGCTGCTCGGCCAGCTCCAGCGCCTTGCGGCGCTCGATCTCGGCGGCCTGGATCTCGCGCTCCTTGCGGATGCGTTCCTGCTCGATGCTCTGCTCGCTGCGGATGCGCGCTGCCTCGATGGCCTGGCGTGCCGCGATCTGTGCGCCCTCGGCGTCCTGGTCGCGCTGGGCCCGCTCGGTGGTCACCTCGGCGCGCTGGCGGGCACGGGCCATCTCCACCTCGCGCTGCTGCAACAGGCGCGCGCTCTCGGACTCCAGGTCGATGGTCAGCGACAGCTTCTCGGCCTCCAGATTCTTGTTGCGGATGGCGATCAGCGTGTCTTGCTCCACGTCATTGCGCTGCTTCTTGCGACGCTCGATCTGCTCGGTCAGCCGCGTCAAGCCCTCGGCGTCAAAGGCGTTGCTGGGATTGAAGAACTCCATCGAGGTCTGGTCCAGCTGCGTGAGCGAGGCCGCTTCCAGTTCCAGGCCGTTCTTGGTCAGGTCTTCGGCCACGGCTTCGCGCACCCGGCGCACATAGGTGCCACGCTTCTCGTGCAGTTCCTCCATGGTCATCTCGGCTGCGGCCGTGCGCAGGGCATCGATGAACTTGCCTTCTACCAGTTCCTTCAGCTGTGCCGGCTCCATGGTGCGCAGGCCCAGGGTCTGCGCCGCCGCGGCCACGCTGTCGGCCTTGGCCGCCACGCGCACGTAGAACTCGGCGATGACGTCCACCCGCATGCGGTCCTTGGTGATGAGCGCCTTGTCGCGCCCGCGGCTGACCTCCAGGCGCAAGGTGTTCATGTTCACCGGGATCACATCGTGCACGATGGGCAGCACGAAGGCGCCGCCGTCCACCACTACCTTCTGCCCGCCCAGGCCGGTGCGCACGAAAGCGCGTTCCTTGGAACTGCGCAGGTACAGCCAGTGCAACAGCCAGACCGCAATCGCGACGACGATCGCGACGACGATCAGACCCAGGATGAAGCTGCCGAATTCAGCGCCGCTCATGGTGCTCTCCTCTTGCTTGACTTGCGGGCGCCAGCTTTCGCGGGCGCGGCCTCCCGCCGGATGCGGGTGAAGGCCTGTGTGGTCTCGGTCAGCGCCACCTCGGTGGGCAGGCGCTCCATGGAACTCGCCCCGTAGAACCCATCGCAGCCGGGGCAGTGCTGCAGGATGAAGCGTGCGTCCTCGGGCGTGGCACAGCACGAGCACGTCGCGCCGCTGCTTGCGCGCCGCAGCCGTCCAGCGGTTGATAGGCTCCACGCAGTCCTGCAGCTTCAGCGCGGTCTCCGCCCCGATGGCCCCGCCGGTGGTCAGGCCCATGTGGCACACCACGATGTCGGCGCCTGCCTTGGTCATGGCACGCGCCTCGTCCTCGTTGAAGACATAGGGCGTGGTCAGCATGTCAGCCTGGTGCGCGCGGGCGATGAAGTCCACTTCCAGGCCGTAGCCCATGCCGGTTTCCTCCAGGTTGGCGCGGAAGGTGCCGTCGATCAAGCCCACCGTCGGAAAGTTCTGTACCCCAGAGAAACCCAGATCGATCAGGCGGCGCAGGAACTGGTCCGGGATCATGAAGGGGTCGGTGCCGTTCACACCCGCCAGCACGGGC
>JBIKMY010000349.1:0-2958 GCA_044358945.1 Rubrivivax sp. | reverse complement strand
ACGCACTGCACCATGACGTGGACCGTGCCGGCGCCCTCTCCCGAGGTCTTCTCGCGGATGAAGATACGCGAATCCGGCCCGAACAGCAAGGACACGATCTGCCGGGCCTGGCGGATTTCGGACTGTCCCAGGCGTGGGGCATTCGGCCCCGCAGGAGGACCAGAGAGGGCGCGCCAGCTGGTGTCGTTCAGCAGGCCCTGGAAAGTGGTGTCCGTCGGTTTGGTGACCATGCGGCTATCAGAAATACCTGCGGTGCGAAACGTTTGTGTCGGCATGGACCACATAAGCAACTCTTTATGAGCATGACTGCGGAGTCTGCCGAATTCCCCGGAGGATGTCTTTGACCTGAAAGTTACAAATTTGTATGGATTGTTCGGGTTTGCGCTCTTGGCAAAAACCCGGCCACTAGCTGATGATGTGGATAATGGAGCTATCCGAGGAGCGCTGCAATGGCGCGGCAGCCCTGGTTGGGGCGGCGGCACCCATCAGGCTCGGATTTGCGTGAAATTGTTCACAGCCCGAAAGGGTCGGAAATCGTCAACGGCGCTCATTCACCCGACCTCCGAGTGAGTGAGCCGTTCGATGAACCCGACACCTTTGCCCCGCCGACCAGACCTGTCAGATGCCGATGAGGCGCCCGTCGTGGACTCAACGGCAGACCGGGCAGACCCGTCGCCACCGCCCATGCGCCTGTCCGGCCTGGAGCCGGTGCTGATCGGGCAGGGTTCGCTGTTCGTCAACATCGGCGAGCGCACCAACGTCACCGGCTCCAAGGCCTTCGCCCGCATGATCCTGAACGGGGATTTCGAGCAAGCCCTGGCCGTGGCGCGCCAGCAGGTGGAAAACGGCGCGCAGATCATCGACATCAACATGGACGAGGCCATGCTCGACAGCAAGGCCGCCATGGTGCGATTTCTCAACCTGATCGCCGGCGAGCCCGAGATCGCGCGCGTGCCCATCATGATCGACTCCTCGAAATGGGAGGTCATCGAGGCGGGCCTGAAGTGCATTCAGGGCAAGGGCATCGTCAACTCGATTTCGCTCAAGGAGGGCGAGGCCGAGTTCAAGCGCCAGGCCACCTTGGTGCGCCGCTACGGCGCGGCCGCCGTGGTGATGGCCTTTGATGAGAAGGGCCAGGCCGACACCTTTGCGCGCAAGACCGAGATCTGCGCGCGGGCCTACCGCATCCTGTTGAACGAAGTGGGCTTCCCGCCCGAGGACATCATCTTCGACCCCAACATCTTCGCGATCGCCACCGGCATTGAGGAGCACGACAACTACGCCGTGGACTTCATCGAGGCTACGCGCTGGATCAAGGCGAACCTGCCCGGTGCCAAGGTCTCAGGCGGCGTTTCCAACGTGAGCTTCAGCTTCCGCGGCAACGAGCCGGTGCGCGAGGCCATCCACACCGTGTTCCTGTACCACGCCATCCGCGCCGGCATGGACATGGGCATCGTCAACGCCGGGATGGTCGGCGTGTACGACGACCTGGAACCCGTGCTGCGCGAGCGCGTGGAAGATGTGGTGCTGAACCGGACGCCGGCCTGGAAGGAGGGCGAAGAGCGCAAGACCGCGGGCGAGCGCCTGATCGAGATTGCCGAGAGCGCCAAGGGCGCGGCCAAGGACGACTCCGCCCGCCTGGCCTGGCGCGCCGGCACGCTGGACGAGCGCCTGAGCCACGCCCTGGTGCACGGCATCACCGAGTTCATCGTCGAGGACACCGAGGCCGCGTGGCAGCGCGTGCTGGCCTCAGGAGGCCGCCCGCTGCACGTCATCGAAGGCCCGCTCATGGCCGGTATGAACGTGGTGGGCGACCTGTTTGGCGCGGGCAAGATGTTCCTTCCCCAGGTGGTCAAGAGCGCGCGCGTGATGAAGCAGGCCGTGGCCCACCTGCTGCCCTACATCGAGGCCGAGAAGCGCGCCCTGGTGGACGCGGGCGGCCAGGCCAAGGCCAAGGGCCGCATCGTGATCGCCACCGTCAAGGGCGACGTGCACGACATCGGCAAGAACATCGTCGCCGTGGTCCTGCAGTGCAACAACTTCGAGGTGGTCAACATGGGCGTGATGGTCCCGTGTCAAGACATCCTGGAAAAGGCCAAGGTCGAGGGCGCGGACATCATCGGCTTGTCCGGCCTCATCACCCCCAGCCTGGAGGAGATGCAGCACGTGGCCGCGGAGATGCAGCGCGACGAGCACTTCCGGCTGAAGAAGATCCCGCTGCTGATCGGCGGAGCCACCACCAGCCGCGTGCACACGGCGGTGAAGATCGCGCCGCACTACGAGGGCCCGGTGGTCTACGTGCCGGATGCCTCGCGCAGCGTGGGCGTGTGCTCGGACCTGCTGTCGGATGAGCGCGCCAAGGCCTACATCGCCGAACTCAATGCCGAGTACGAGCGCGTGCGCCAGCAGCACGCCAACAAGAAGGTCACGCCGCTGGTGAGCCTGGCCGCCGCGCGCGCCAACAAGACGCCACTGGACTGGGCCGCCTACACGCCGCCCAAGCCCCGCTTCATCGGCCGGCGCGTGCTGAAGAACGTGGATGTGGCCGAGATCGCGGCCTGCATCGACTGGGGCCCCTTCTTCCAAACCTGGGACCTGGCCGGGCCCTTCCCGCAGATCCTGCGCGACGAGGTGGTGGGCGCGGAAGCACAGCGCGTCTTCAGCGACGGCAAGCGCATGCTGCAGCGCCTGATCGAGGGCCGCTGGCTGCAGGCCAACGGCGTCTTCGCGCTGTTGCCGGCCAACACCGTGGACGACGACACCATCGAGGTCTATGCCGACGAGACGCGCGAGCAGGTGCTGCTGCGGTGGTCTCCTCTGCGCCTGCAGACCGAGCGCCCGGTGGTCGAGGGTGTGAAGCGCCCCAACCGCTGCCTGGCCGACTTCGTCGCCCCGCATGGGGTCAGGCCTGACTACATCGGCCTGTTCGCCGTCACCGCCGGCCTGGGCGTGGAGAAG